>JAKQKW010000294.1 GCA_029560455.1 Candidatus Rifleibacteriota bacterium | reverse complement strand
AACGTTGAGAACATCGCCAACAGTGATAACGCCGGTGGCAATCGAGCTTCTGACACCACCGCCATTAACCAGGGCCATATCTGCCGGAATCAGGTCTTTGAAGCAATCGGCAAGAAGGTTGCCGAGGTTGGTTTCGCGATTACGGACATCGCCGCGCTCACCGTTAAGAAATACCTTGGTTTCAGAAACCGGAGTTATCACCTTTTCCTGGATCTGGGACCAGAGGCGGGCAACCCGTTCGGCAATTTTATGGTCTTCATGGGTAGATTTATCAAGGGGAACCAGGCCGGCAGCGGTCACTTCAACCGGACGATTTGAGTTACGATAAAAAGTTACGTCGTATCTGGTGAGGTGCTGGCCCCATTCACCGGGCTGTGACATAAAGCGGTGACCGCGTGCCCCGGCGACAACTGCCGGAGGATCGATTGCCAGGTGGGTGTGGCCACCGAGAATGCCATCAAGTTCGGGAAATTCTTCGAAAAGCTGCAGTTCGCGGTCCCAGCCGAGGTGGGAAAGCAGCAGAATCATGTCGGGTTTTGCTTTTTTAATTTCGGGCAGATACTTACGCAGAGCTTCGGCGGCATCGAGAACGGTAAAATCGTTAACGAAAACGGGCTGCACAATTGTTTTAAGCTCTTCGGGCACAAGACCGACGATCGCGACCTTGATCTTTTTGCCTTCGGGGCCGACTTCGGCGAAGGTGTAGGGTTTGATTTTTACCTGCAGGGCCGGAATCTTTTTGAACTGAATGTTGGCAGCCAGAACCGGAAACTTTGCATAGGCAAGAGCTTCAGCGAGGGCTTCCTGACCGTTGTCGAATTCGTGGTTGCCGAGGGTCATGGCAGCATAGCCGGTGTCGTTCATGAATTCGATATCGGGAATACCCTGGAAAAAACGGTAAAAAAACGTGCCCTGAAAAATATCACCGGAAGAAAGCATGAGAACTTCGCGCCCCTGCTTTTCGATGCTGTCTTTATAATTTTTTATGCGTGCATAGCCGCCAACAGTTTTGCCTTCGGGGGTTTCCCATTGCATCAGGTGTGCATGCAGGTCAGAAGTATGCAGAATCGAAAAATTTATTATGTCGAAATTCTGTGTAGAGAATGCTGAAAGGCAGGCGGGAATAAGAACCACGAGCAGAAGAGACTTGAATAAATGCTTTATCATCAGTGCACGCGCTTTCCTTTGATGGTTTTATGGAAATTGTAATGATAAAAGTGCTACTGCGCAAGACCCGCAGACAAATTTTGTGCACAAATTTGCATAAAATTGCAGAATTTTTGCGGAACTTTTATTTCAGGTTCATCCAGGTAATGGTTAACTGCAGCACTGTTGCAAAACTTACCCAGAGAAGATATGGCAGGTTCACCAGTGCAACCCAGGGCAAAAGCGGTCTGATGCGAACCAGACTCCAGATAAGTGTCAACAGCACCAGCACCACATCGATGGCAGCCAGAATATTGCTGCGCAGGCCAAACTGCAGCGGCGTAAAGGCGAAATTGAAAACCAGATTAAGGATAAACGGAACTGTTACCCGGCGCGGAATTTTCTTTTTAAAAGCCAGATAAAAGACATAGCCAAAGGAGATGGCAATGATCAGATACAAAAACGACCAGACCGGGCCAAATACCCAGCCTGGCGGCGCCCAGTCAGGTTTTCTAAGCTGCATATACCAGCTGTATGATGAACTTTCCATTAATCACATGCTACCCTGAACATGCAGTATCACGCCAGAGAAATCATTGCCGGAAAATAAATCCAGTCAAAAGACCGAAAACCGCCCGTCTGAGTTTTACCTCAGAGGGCGGTTTTCTTACTTAGGAGAATTCTAATTTTTCAATTTGAACTTTTTCAGCTGGGCCTGCAGGTCAAAAGCCTGCTGCGACAGTTCTTCAGATACCGAGGCGGTCTCTTCGGCATTGCCGGCGTTGTGCTGAGTTACAGAGTCGATCTGGGTAAGCCCCTGGGTTATCAGGGCAATTGCGTTGGCCTGACCAGCTGAGGCTGATGAAATCTCAGCAATCAGGTTAACCATTTTTACAGCCGTATTAACGATTTCCTTGAGAGAAGCATCGGTTTTGGTCGCAATCAAAGAACCAGCCTGAATGTTTGTACTGGTGGTATTTATCATTTCAGCTGTTTCCTGGGCGGCTTTGGCACTGCGGCTTGCAAGATTGCGCACCTCATCGGCCACAACCGCAAACCCTTTCCCGTGGCGGCCGGCTCTGGCTGCCTCGACTGCGGCATTCAAAGCCAGCAGGTTTGTCTGAAAAGCGATATCATCGATAACTTTGATAACTTTGACGATCTGCTTGCTTGAATCCTGGATTTCGCTGATCGACTTCACGAGCTCTGCCATATTGGTGTTGCCAATCTCGGCGGCACCTCTTGCCCCGTCAGCAAGCTGATTGGCAATCACGGCATTCTGAGCGGTATTTCTCGTCTGGGTTTCAATTTCAACGATAGAACTCGAGATCTCTTCGAGCGAAGATGCAGTCTGCATAGCCCCGTCAGACAAAGACTGGCTGGCAGCCGCCATCTGTTCGGCCTTGATGACGACCTGCCCCGAAGTTTCGTTGATTGTGCGAATGATCTTGTTCAGACTGTCGATCATGTCAGAAAGAGCCTTACCAAGAACATCGTGGTCTGAGGCCAGTTTAACCGCGCAGGTAAGGTCACCCTTCGCAATCGCTTCAGCAAGAACCGCCTTTTTCATCTGCGAATCGGCCATGCTGCGAAAAGCATCGGCGAGAGTTCCGATTTCATCGGCAGACCGGTAATTCACCTGAACGCCGAAATTGCCTTTTTCCATTTCTACCGCAGCGCCGGTGATCTCGTTCAGAGGCTTAACCACATGGTTTTTGATGATGAAATGAACCAGCAGAATACATACAACGAACATGACCGCAAAAAGAGTAAAATTCAAACGCGTTTTGTCGTCGAGATAGATACAGATATCCTGCAGCTGCGACAGAAGTTCGTGGGAAGTCGCCGCTTCGAGCTTTTCGAGCTTTTCCTGAATGGCAGTTTTGCGAATGGCAAGAGCTGCTGCCTGCTTGATCAAAGCATCGTTGTTTTCGCCTTCGGCCATCTGCGTATAGGCTTTGACTGCCTCTTCGACATAGTTGCCCATTTCTGCCGACAAATCTCTAAGGCCCGCAAAATCAGCGGTTTGCGTATCAACCAGCGCCAGAATTTTTTCGAGATCGGCCGCACAGATTTTACTCATTTCCTGTGCTTCTTCAATTTTTCCGGTGTCACCCATCAGAACCGAATCATTAAAAAGCTTGACGTAATTCTGAAACCCGTTGAGCACCCTCTGACTTAGTTTTGAAGCCGGAAATCTGGCATCTGCGGTCACAGTCATCTGCCTGAAGATCATTTTGCTGCAGGAATGAAAAGTGACCATAGAGGCAATGTAGCCAATGAGGATCATGAGAACCCCAAGCCAGATCTTGGTTTTAATCGATTTGCTGTTCATTTCCACCCCCGGGCCAGGCAGAAGCCTGGCCCACAACCAGAGCGGCAGTTATTTGACTGCGAGAATTTTCACGCCGTCATGCGCGGTTGCCGGAGAAATGTAACCAACGGCTCCGGGATTGGCGGCAACGAATTTTACCACTTCGTCTTCTGAAGAAACCGATTTTGGCGGGATGCCCTGACCGGTGAAAACAGCCTGTTTCCAGAAGGTGGAAAACTGTGAACCGTTCTTTTTGACGTAGAGCTTGAGAAAAGCTTCGTGGGCAGCACCAGATTCAAGAGTCACCGGCACAGCTTTCTGACCGCCATCCCATGAATTTTTCTTGCCAAGAAAAAGGTCTCCGAGATCTTTGGCAGAAATATCTGCCTGAGAAACACTGTTGTTAACGATAACCAGAACCTGTTCGCCATCTGCATGGGCAACACAGGTAAAGATCGACATAATGAAAATTACGACGCAAAATACTGCCAGAATTGTTTTTTTCATGGTTTTCCTCTCCTGTGCTGATTAGAAGTTGTAAGTGGTCTTGATCGCAATCAGGTTCCACTTACGGTCGAAATCGGTATTCAGGTTTTTCTGAACCAGCCCGATACCGTCGATCCAGTGGTGCTCGATTTTGATGCTCCAGTTGGGGTTGACGTTATAGCGGAAAGAAGCACAGGTATCTTTCTGCCAGGTGTTCCAGACTTTATTATTGCGGTCGAAGAAGAATTCGCCACGATAGAGGCTCCATTCATGGCGGTCATTGTGGCGATAAACACACTGCAGATATGAGCCCTGACTGGTCTGGGCCGTGCTGATAGCAGAAGCAGAAGCAATAGGAGTTTCAGAAACACTGAAATTCTGCTGACCGTGGGCAGCCATCAATTCACCTGAAAAGGTAAATTTGTTAATAGTGTATTCAAGTGAGCCAATATCGATGAGAAATTTATAATTCAGATCGACTCTTGTCTGAAAGCCCGGGGTAGCAGGAAATGGCGTCGGAAGAGGCGCGGGAGGGTTGGTAACAATGATTGGCTGATAAACAAGGGTTTCATCCATGTGCAGATCCAGATCTGTGCGGGTTCCACCAATCTTGAGGCCTTCAACCGGCGTGTTCCAGAGGATTTTGGCTGAATAGCCGTTATCGGTCGAGCCACCTCTTTCTGGGTCACCAACATGAGAAAAACGAAGGTTTTTAGCTTTTGCCAGAGCGCTGGATGCCTGAAGACCAGCTGTCATTTTCGTTTCATAAGCATTGTTAAAACGCAGAAGAATGTCTTTTACGATACCGGAGTCGGGATCGAGGTCTGAGCCGCCGTAGGCAAATTCAAATTCGAAATCGCCTTTGCCGGCGGGCAGGTTGGCGTATACTGAACCGCCGTTGAAAGCGGTCAGAAACTGGCGATAGTCTTCCATGTAGATGGTAGCCGGCAGCAGAACGGTAGTGCGCAGCATGTCGATATCGCGGCCTTTGTTGTAAAAACCGAACGGCACTTTTACGCGGCCAAGTCTGAGGCCCCAGCGGTCATTGAATTTATAATCGCCATAACCCCAGTCTACTTTGATTTCGTTATTGCCTTCCTTGCCCAGGTCGCGTGACATGAGCTGCAGGCCGAGGCGCAGTTTGTCATCCATCTGCTTCTGAAAATTGATGACAAATTCTGAGTATTCGGTGCTTCCGCCTTCAGAAAGGGTCATGTAATTGTTTTCTGAAGACTTCAGGTACCCCTGGCTGACCAGGCCGTGAATGACCAGGTCGTCACTGGCAAACGCCGGACTAAGGAAAAAGACAGACAGCAAAAAGAACGCAGCAAAACACTTACCAAATTTGGCCATAACAACTCCAATCCCTGATATGAGGTAGAACTAGGACGTTTGGTACGCGAGTACCCCTGTTTTTCTATTTTTTTACTGCGTACCGGTACCGAAGTTTATTTTGTATATGTGAAGTTGTCAACTAGTTTTTTTCTAAGACAACGATTCAAAAAAGCTTTTTGGGTCAGACTGAACGCTCGACAAAATACATCGGCATTTCACCCTTGCCCTTCGCCGCCACCAGACCGCGATATTCGCATTTAAACAGGTCTTTAACCAGTTTGTAAGTAGCTTCGGAAATATTGACGCGCATTGGTTCAGACGCAGATTCACAGCGGCTGGCAATGTTAACCGTATCGCCCCAGAGGTCGTAAGTCATCTTGCTGCGGCCAATCACGCCAGCGAGCACCGGGCCTGAGTGAATACCGATACGAATCTGAAACGGCAGCAAGTCTTTATTTTCGAGTCTTTGTGCAATGTAATCACGCATACGCAGGCCCAGTTCTACGACTTTTTCGGGGTGTCGGTCATCGCGAACCGGTACACCGCCAACTGCCATGTAGGCATCGCCAATTGTCTTGATTTTTTCGATACCGAGTTCGGCAGCGAATTCATCGAACTTCGCGAAAACCTCATTCAATGAGCTGACCAGCCTTGAAGGGGTCACGGTTTCTGTCAGCTGGGTGAACCCCTTAAAATCCGTAAAGAGAACGGTTGCCAGCGCAAAGTCATCAACCAGCGTTTCTTCTCCAGCCCTGAGCCTTCTGGCAACGGGTTCCGGCAATGTGTTGCGCAGCAGGCGTTCGGCAGTCTGCCGCTCAGATTCGAGGGCCCGGTTAGCTTTTTCCAGGTCGGCGGTTCTTGCGGCAACTCTCGCCTCAAGGTCTTTTCTGGCCTCTTCAAGTGATGCGAGAGACTCAGCGAGATGATCGGCCATTTTGTTCGAAACTTCAGCAACCAGACCAAGTTCGTTATTAACCTGGCAATTTATGCGGGCAGAAAAATCACCGGCGCCGAAACGGGCCAGCCCATCTGAGATGACCTCCAGAGGCTTCTGAACCTTGCGGCGGTTCAGCCAGACAGAAGTAAGCACGATTGCCACCAGTGAAAACAGCACCAGAATAAGAGATCCGGTTGTCCAGAAGGTGAGACCACTCACAATCTTGCCTTCAATGTTGTCGATTGCCCGGTTGTGCTGACTCATGACGCGGTCGACCGGCTCAAGAAACTCGGCAAGGTAGGTCGTGGTTTCGGCAACAAAGGGTATGCCGGCAATATCGCTCCAGACCTGAAAAGCGATTTTGCGGCGACCAACCGAGGCCGGAATATGTGACGGCAAAAAGGCATCTGTCTGTTCAAATTCAATCACACCAGAAGTCTGCATGCTCCAGTTTTTGACAAACTCGTCGACATTCTGCTTCTGACGGGCATCAGCAGAAAGCGATGCAACCACTTCAAAAAGATTGCGGCCGACGATTTCTTTTTTGGCGTGCGCGACACAGATCAGTTTGCCATCTATCTTTACCGAGGCATTGGTATAGCCGTAACGCTCAAAGCTGCGCAATGCCAGCTTTTGAAAGGCAGCGTCGCCGATACAGAAGGCGGCAAGCTCTGAGGCATTGCTGAATCTGTGTTTCTGGGTTTCGAGATACTGCAACTGCTGGCTGAGAATGGCTTCGGTATTATGTTTTAAAACAAGCACGCCCTGTTCACGCAGGCCATTGCCAAAGTCAACGCAGGTCTGTTCAAATTCGCTGTGAATACCAGACTTAATCTCGCTTTTTAAAAAGCGCAGCAAAAAAAAGGTTACTGCCATCTGCAGCCCCGCCGAGAGAAGGGTAATGACAACCACAGGCACGATTACCTGAAAAATCAGCTTACCCCTGGCACCGGAAGTTTCTGACATTCTTTAATCCTGAATCAGCCGAAATTGAACACTGCCAATTATCACACAATCCTGGCCGTTTTTCAAACCCGTGGCGAGCACCGCATAACACCACACAAAATCTGCCTTGTCTCAAATCAGACCCGAACTTTGGTATGCACAATGACAAGAAAAAAGCGGCCGTGAGGCTCGCTCAGGCCGCTTCTTTTCAGATGCTGCAGATCAGTAGTCTGATTCTTCGATAAAGTCGAACATCCAGTCGCCGGAGCTTTCGAAGGTCTCGCCGCCCGGGCCGGTAGTGGTACTGGTTGTGTGAAAACCTTCGCCATCAGTCGAACCGGTTACCTGATGAGTTGCGGTCTTGCCGCCTTCGCCGGTTACAACGGTAGTAAGAGTGTTGCCATCTTTGGTGGTGGTAGAAGTCAGGCTGGTCTCGTTGCCCTGCGGGCCTGTAATAGTCTTTTCGGTGTTAACAACATTACCATCACGTGTATGAGTGCCGGTAACAGAGGCTTCTTTACCTTTCGGGCCCTTGTGCTTTCTTTCGAAACTGGCCTGATTGCCTTCTATGACCGTCTGGCCGGTCGTGCCGACAGAATTGCCGCCAGCGCCGGTTGTTGTTCCTTCATATTTTACAGTATTGCCCTGGCGGTGCATTTTGCCCTCAAAGTTCTGCTGACCGCCCTTCGGCCCTTTGCGGGTGCCTGAGAACTCTGCGGTTCCGTCGCCTTCGGCAAGTCTTTTCATGCGTTCATTGAGTTCGGGAATCTGCTGGCCGAGCTGCTGCCGTTCTTCGGGAGTCATAGCCTGCCATTGTTTCTGCAGTTCAGTTTTTCTTTCTTTGTAAAGGTTGGCATCGCCTGACTTTTTCGCCTGCTGCAGGGCTTCGATTCTTTCTTTCAGGGCCTGAAAGCCGCCGTTGCCTTTGCTCAGGGCTGCCCATTTTTCCTGCATAGCCTCGCGCCTGGCCTTAAATTCAGCCATTTTTGCTTCACGCGCCTGCCTTTTTTCTTCACTCTGGCCTTGCCCGCCCTGCTTGCTCTGGCGCTTTTCTTTCATTTCCTGCATTTTCTGCTGGCGCTGCTGCTTCATCTGCTGCATTTTTTCGAGATTGCGGCCTTCTCTGGCAGCCCCCTGCCCCTTTCCCCATTTGCCCTTCTGGGCGAGAACCTCAGATGCTGGCAGAGTTAAAAGACCGACAACGATAAGACCAAAAAGAGCCTTGCGCATTTTCAATCTCCTTAAATTTCAATGGGGTCGAGAGAATTCTACGCCTGCGTGAAAAGGACGTCAATATGGTGGTAGAAGGCGCCTGAAGCCGTGCAGCAAAACGATTATCAGCATCAGCAGGTTTCTTGGCAGGGTTGTAATAAACCAGATTTCAGGAACCGGCATATCTTTTTTGCCGGCAAGTGAATCGGCAAGAGATGAACCGGTTTCCCGCATCCAGGTGATGTTGGCCGGCCATTCGAGAATGCTGTCGAGCCATGCTTCAGGAATGCCGGTTGGCCCGACCGCACTGCCGATTATACCGCCAAGAATGGCAGCGGTAGTGTCAGCATCGCCGCCGCAGGCAATAATTTCGCTGATGGCGGGGGCAAATTCTCTCTGATGACGCAGCCAGGCATGCAGAACCACCGGCACGGTATGCAGAATGTAGCCAGAAACGCCTTTTCCAAGACCTGATCGGCTGGCAAAAGCCTCGGTTGTCTCATTGGCGGCAATAGAATCGCAGACACCGGCAACCAGAGAAACAAGCTCTTTTGCATCATCGCCAAGATAGCTCTGCAGTTGACTGAGATATTCACCGGGGGCGACGGTCTTTGCCTGGCGGGACATAAAAGCGGCCAGAGCTATTGCCAGAGCCCCGTGCAAAGCTTTCGGGTCGGTATGGGTAATAACCGTCGAGGCAGTGACAAGGTTTCTTACTACCTCAAGGTCGTCAAACGCGGCGCCAAAAATGGCAGCACGCATTGCGGGGCCGTTACCGGCCGAGAAAACGCCGCTGTTCTGTGGTGAAAAACCCAGCCAGAGCTTTAAAATCGCCCTGAGCGTGGCAAACCCGGCACCAGCCGGAACGCCAAGCAGCCACATGCGCAGGCGCCAGGCAAAAGCACGACTGAATCTGGCCGGGTCAGTGCCGGCAGAGAGCAATGCCTGAGCGACCATGCAGGTATGCTGAGTATCGTCTGAGACCATGCCGCGGCCAAAAAGGAAGCGGTGGCGGTTGGCCGGGCCAAGCATTTTTTTCGCCCGCTCTGGTGAAAGTCCTTCGTATGGCAGCCCGATAGCGTCACCGACAGCGGTGCCGAGCAGGCAGCCAGCTATGCTTTCACCCTTGCCGGTCATTCAATTTTTTCTCTGGGTGCGCCAAAATAATAGCCCTGCGAAAATTCGATGCCGAGCTCTTTTACCTTGTTAAAAACCTCTTCATCGCAGACGAATTCGGCAATCACCTTGGCTTCGAGGCTTTCAGCCATGCTTTTGATCGTTTTGGTAATCTTGTAGCAGTTGTCGTTGCGGGCAAGATTCTTGATAAAGGCACCGTCGATTTTGATGAAGTCAACATTGAGCTCCTGCAGACGATGAAAGTTCGACTTTTCACTGCCGAAATCGTCAAGAGCGAGCTTCAAACCCATTTCCTTGAGAGTAGTCAGCTGTTTTAAGGCATCTTCGCTGCCCTGCGCGCTGATGTTTTCAAGAATTTCCAGCACGACTCTGCCTGGAGCAATCTGGTGTTTTTCCAGCTGTGCTCTTATAAAGTCGATCAGATAGCCGTCTTTAAGATCATATTCGGTGATGTTGACCGAAAATTCGTCGCTGCGACCGGTAAAACTGGCGAAACTGCGGGAGATCATCATGCGGGTGATATCGGGAAGCATACCGACAAGCCGTGCAGGGTCGATAAAGAAATTTGGTGTGATGATCCTGTCATTCTCGATTATGCGCGCCAGACACTCGTATTTTTCGATACGGCCAGTCTGATTGTTGACGATTGGCTGAAAGAACGGCACAACCAGTTCGCTTTCGAGCGCCTTTCTGATCTTGCGGAACCATTCGATATTGTTCTTCTGAAGGCTCTGCAGCGTCGACCGGCTTGGATCAAAGACGCAATAGCGGTTTTTGCCGATTTCGCGAATTTCTTTCATGGCAATGTGTGCGTCGGTAAGCATCTGACGGCCACCACCAAGCGCGATGCCAATCGTGCAGGTGATGTGCATTTCGATGTCGTCGACCGCAACCCGATGGTGGCTGATGCCCCTGAGAATCTGGCTGGCAAATTCTTCGACCTTCTGCTGGTCGCTGCCAGGAACCAGAAAAGCCATTTCATCAGACGGAAGCCGGTAAAGGGTGCTTCTCTCTGGAACAAGCTTTTCGAGATACCTGGCAACTCCGTAGAGTACCTTGTCGCCGATCTCAAAACCGTAAGTAGAATTGATGTGGTCGAAATTATCGATGTTAACCAGCACCAGAGAACAGCTGTCGCCTTTTTCCAGTTCAAAATACAGGCGGGTTTTATTTGGCAGACCGGTAATTTCATCGGTTCCAAGAAGCTTGTCGAGCTCGATTGTTCTCTCTGAAAGGAGTTTTTCAATCTCAAGCTGATAGTTTTCCTGAAACTTCTGGTTATTTATGGCGCGGGCTGCTTTGGCAATAGCCTTGAGAAACTTTTCCCGTTCCATTGGTTTCAAAATAAAGCCTTCTACGCCAATTTCAATGGCCTCGGCATAGTTTTCCGGGCTGCTGTAACCAGAAAAGATAAGAATATGCTGCTGGTCATTGAGCTGCTTGATCTCTCTGGCCATCTGCAGACCTGTCATGTGCGGCGTCTGAATGTCAGTTAACACCAGATCGATCTGCTTATGGCTGTTTTTATAGAATTCAAGACCCTCATGACCGTCATTGGCGACATGAATTTCTTTGAAAAGCTGAGTCAGCAGATGCATAGTCGGAATGCGCACAAATTCACTGTCTTCGACGTATAGTATGCTGAGTTTTTTTGTCAGGGCCTGTATTTCGTTCAATGTTTCCATTCAGATGCTCCGTGGGTGGCGCCCGGGTCTGATAAACAATCTGCTGCACCGGGCCTATTCAATTTTGGATTTGTAAAAAAGTGTATCTGGTGTATTGAACAGTGCCCCGCCGTCAGCCTGAAGCTGAAAAACTAAGAGTTTCGATCAGCAGTTGCCTGAATTTGCGGCCTTCTTCAGAAGATTTGCCATCCAGGTTCAGGGTATCCTGCAGGATCAGCAGCAAAGAACCGCCCTGCACCCTGAAAGAATATATTTCCTGGGTTATCGAACTGTCGCCGATGGTTGTGGTCAGCTTTGACCCCTTTGTTTCATTACCTTTGAGAGACAGAGTGCAATCTGAAACGGTCGAATTCTTTTCGCCAAAACGTGGCTGCAGCATCTGTGCCATTATTTTGTGGTCCATTTCAGCCGGGTAGAGCTGAATCATGAGAACACAATTGCTGCCCGAAAGGTTCCAGAGACTGACATCCTTATCAGAAAGGTCGGCTTCGAAG
>JAKQKW010000287.1 GCA_029560455.1 Candidatus Rifleibacteriota bacterium | reverse complement strand
CCGTGCAAAACATGCTCAGCGGTACGCAGATCAAACTGGCCGCTGAAAAAAAAGAGGTAAAATGATGCTTGAGAGATTTTTTAGCCTGAAGGCCAACGAAACCGACGTCAGAACCGAGATTCTCGCCGGCATTACCACCTTTATGACCATGGCCTACATTCTGGCGGTTAACCCGATGATTCTCGAAAATGCCGGCATGTCATTCGCCGGGGTTCTGACCGCCACCGTTCTCGTTGCCTCTCTTTCTAGCATTCTCATGGGCCTGGTCGCCAATCTGCCCTTTGCTCTGGCACCTGGCATGGGCATCAATGCTTTTTTTACCTTCAGTATGGTAATTGGCATGAAAATTCCCTGGCAGACTGCACTTGGCGCAGTTTTTATCTCAGGTCTGATTTTTCTGCTGATGACGATATTTCGCCTGCGCGAAGCAATTGTCAGAGCGATCCCACACTGTGTCAGACTGGGTGTGGCGGCCGGCATCGGGCTTTTTCTCTGCCTGCTGGCGCTTAAATCTGCCGGCTTTATTGTGGCAAATCCAGCCACGCTGGTAAGCTTCGGCGGCTTCAATGCTCAGACTATCGTATTTCTCATCGGTCTGGCACTCACCATATTCTTTGAACAGAACAAAATACCAGGCAGCCTGTTGCTCGGTATCGCTTTTACAACCGTTCTTGCCGTCAGCCACGGCAGAATCTGGCCCGGTCAGATTCTTGTGCAGATCCCATCGCAGCTTTATTCAACCCCTGACTTTTCTTCGGTGTTTCTGCAGCTCGACATTCGCGGGGCGCTGAGTTTCGGCATCATGGGTGCCGTTTTTACGCTGCTGTTTACCGATATGTTCGATTCCATCTCGACTTTTCTCGGCGTCGCTTCGGTTGCCAACATGGTCGATGAAACCGGCGAACCGCGCAACTTCGACAAAGCCCTGCTGGTCGACGCTGTTTCTACGACGCTCTCAGGTCTGGTTGGCAGCAGTTCAGGCACCACCTACGTCGAGAGTGCTGCCGGTGTGGAACAGGGCGGCCGTACCGGTCTGACTGCGGTTGTCTGCGGGCTTCTGTTTCTGCCGTTTCTCTGGCTGGCCCCGATGCTGCAGATGATACCAGCCTGCGCCATCGCTCCGGCACTGCTGCTGGTCGGCTTTTTCATGTTGCGGGCCATTGCCGGCGTCGACTGGAAAGATTATGAAGTCGGGTTGCCGGCGTTTGCGGCACTGATTCTGATTCCGTTCACCTTCTCGATCAGCCAGGGCATCAGCTGGGGTCTGATTCTCTTTCTGCTGTTGAAAGTTTACAGCGGTAAAATCAGCGAAACCTCACCAGTTCTCTGGGTGATAACCTTTTTTGCCGGTGTCGCTCTCTATCTCGCCTGAGTGTAATATTGCCTGACGAAGAAATTACTTGCGACACCAGTAAACGAGAGCAGGTGGTATGTTGTTCCAGACCACCGGGCTGGTTTTAACTTCTGAAAAATGTTTCTGCAGCTTTTTTCTGAATCTGATGCCTGATGGCAGCAGCAGCCCGTGCAGATAGGCGAAGGTGGTGAAAACCCCGCCCTTTCTCAGGCTGGCAACGGTCTCGTAAAGTATTTCATCCTGAAGCTCTTCAGGGAATACAGCCCAGGGTAGCCCACTGATAACTGCGTCAGCATGCTTTACTCCGTGCTGCCTGAGATATTTGCGGATCTCTGCAGCTGAATCCTGATAAATGGGAATCTCGGGAACATTCTGGCTGGCGATGCGGTTCATCTGCTCATTCAGCTCAAACCCGAAAAATACGGTTTTCTCAGGGTCGATTTGCTCGACTACTTTGCGAGTAAAAGCACCAGTGCCCGAGCCAAATTCAACAATGACACGGGCGCGATTGAAATTGATCGGCTGCAGCATGCGGCGCGCCAGTTTCTGCGAACTGGGCGCAATTGCCCCGATTTTTCGGGGTTCCCGACAGAACTGCTTTACAAACTGCCACCGGCTCATATTCTCACCCACAGATTGACTTTCAGCTATTATACTCCATCGCCATAAAAATCCCATATTTTTTTTGCGGCCGCAGCAGTGAAAGAAGTATTATCATGGGCAATCGCACTAAAATGCCCGTGTCCCTTATCAGAAGGAGATTTCTGCCTGTGTTCTCCGTGCATAACCGCGAGAATGGCGCAATTAATACTCGACATTCCGTGTGTAGAGCCGGAATCCAGAAGCTTACTTCGTTTGCCCTGAAGTATTACCTGATAATTGAGCTTAATTATGCCGGTTTATGCTACCCTCATTGTACCCCAATCGAAGAAAGGTTCTGTCTGAGATGAAAAAAAATCTCTGTTTTCTGTTGACCGGTTTTTGGGTTTTGTGCGCTTTTTTATGCTGTAATAACCAGGCGTTTGCCGGTGGTTTTCAGATTTATGGCGCCGCCGCTCCCGATGCAATCGCCCTTGGTGCTGCAAATGTGGCACGCGATGATCTTGTTTCGAGTGCCTGGTATAACCCGGCCGCCGTAATGGATTTTAAAAAACCTCACTATAACTCAGGCTTTTCACTGGTTAAGCTTAACTGGAACTACGAGCCGGGCAACGGCCAGAATCGCATTAAAATAAAAGACAAAACCCAGGCTGTGCCTGGAACGAATATCGTTTACCCCATAAACAGTCGTTACACTGCCGCATTTTCACTTTATACGCCATTCGGCCTTGGCATGAAATGGAATGACGAAGATGTGCGCCGTCTTGCAGACTCCGGTATTTTCAATGATCCGGCCGGTTCGCCCGCCGGAACTCTCCTGACCAGAGCAATCCCTGCCCAGGCCGATCTTCAGGTGCCATATCTGAATTCGACCATTGCCACCAGGCTGAGTGATAAACTTTCTGTGGCAGCCGGTATCAGCCTGATCAAGGCCGACATGAAACTCAGGTTTCATTCAAAGGGAACTCTACTGCCGAACACACTTATGTGGGACAAATTCACCAAATACCAGGCTGATGGCTGGGGAATGGGTTATGTTCTTGCCGCCCATTACAACGCCGGCAATCACTGGAAATTCGGGGTGAGATACCTTTCTGAAGCAGATGTAAAAATGAAGGGCACTGTTGAAGATCATCCCGAAACTGGCCTGATCGGTGTAAAAGGTACTCTCAAACTGCCTTATACCCTAACTTTCGGCTTTGCTAATTCATCTGTCGATCGCTGGATCTTTTCTTTCGACGTTACAAAAACCGGCTGGAACCGCTTTGACGAACTCAAGATCGTTCCGCGCGATGCCGGGCAGACCAAGGGTGGTTTTGCCGCCCCCAAAAACTGGGAAGACTCTCTGACCTGGCGCTTTGGTGCTGAATTCAAGCATGATGAACGCTGGACTTTCAGAGGCGGTTACGCTTATGACAATTCCCCGGTTGGCGATGAAACACGTAACTTCGAACTTCCCGGCACCGACGGGCACATTTTCTCGCTCGGCGCTTCGCGCAAAACGAGAACCTTCGTTTATGACGTTGGCTACAGCTACATGCTGCTCGAAAAAGGCCGGGCCGGCTCGACTTCTCTTGGCGGAGCAGGCGAATTCACAGGTGCCGACAATCATTTCCTGATGTTCAGCGCTACCCGCGGGTTTTAACCCTCCAACCCCTTTTCACGTTTTGCTGATTCCAGAAAGCTGGTTATGTGATTAGGCAAGGCACGGGGAGAAGTCGGGATTGCTTTTTCGTAAGCTTGTTTTGCACAGGATGTGCTTATACAGAACCGCGCAGGATAGAGCGGTTCTGTTGAGCGAAAACTTGATAAAAACATTCTTGGCTGGAGCACCCGGCAGCATCTGTCCTGATGCCGCCGAGTATCGCTGACCTCCTGTCAGCAAAAAAGCAACCCGACTGATAGACCGGGCCGTCGAACCGGTAATATCAGAAAAGGGTCAGGCGATATTGCCTGACCCTTTTTGAATGGCGGATTTGCGGCGCGATTATTTCATTTTGCGTTTGACGAATTCGTCAACGAAGAATGAGGCGACGTGTTCGGCATATTTGCCCGGGCCGAAGCCGGCATCGTAGCCAAGTTCTTTGGCGAGATCATTGGTAATGCGCGGGCCGCCGGCAACCAGAATCACTTTGTTGCGCAGGTTGGCAGCTTCGAGCAGTTCGACCAGTTCGACCATGTTCGTGACATGTACGTCTTTCTGGGTAACGGTCTGTGAAACCAGCAGCACGTCGGCTTTGAGCTCTACCGCTTTTTTAACGAAATCTTCGTTGGTCACCTGGCTGCCGAGATTGTAGGCTTCGATCATCTGGTAGCGTTCAAGCCCGTAATGGCCGGCGTAACCCTTCATGTTCATGATAGCGTCGATGCCGACAGTGTGAGCGTCGGTGCCGGTGCTGGCGCCAACGACGACAAGCTTGCGTCCGATGTTTTCTTTGATGAATTCATCGACGCCGTGCATGTCCATGACGGTTGAATCGATGGTGGCAACCTTGATGCCGGTGATGTCGACCGTGTGGGTCAGATTGCCGTAGACGACGAAGAACGAAAAATCTTTGTCGAGAGCTTCGTGATGCGAAACCTGCACGTCTGACAGACCCATTTTGGCGCCGAGCTGGCGGGCCGCTTCGATGGCGCGTTCGTCGTCGGCAACGGGCAGGGTAAAGCTGAGCTGCACCTTGCCGTCGTTCATCGTGTCGCCATAGGGTTTGAGACGGGTCAGATCGAGTTCTTTACTGAAATTTTTCTCTTTGGTTGAATAAAGGCCGCTGCTCATTTGTTGCCCCCCTTCAGCATCATGTCAACGAACGGGTTGAAATAGCCGCTCTGCTTTTCGACAACACCATCAAGCCCTTTGCCACCGGTAAATGGGCGTTTGACTCCGGCAAATTTGCCCTGCTCAAGCGTTTTGAACAGGCCTTCGCGTCTGATATTCTCGAGCATGTTGCAGGCTTCGTTGAGAACCTGATTGGCGCGGGTGGTGATGATGCCGTCTTTCTTGAATTCAATCTCATCGCCTAGATCAGCCATGGTATTGAAAATATAGCGGGCATTTTCGATCGACAGGGCGCGGTCTGACATCAGCGGCGTATGGATCGCTTCGGTCAGCATGCCGAGCAGATGCAGTTTCTGATTGGTCATTACCGTCACCATATTGAACAGTGCATCCTGCACATGGCCTCTGAAAATATTGCCGGTCTTGAATTTGGTCGGCGGCATATATTTCAAAGGCGCTTTCGGAAAGATTTCGCGTGCCATCTGCGCCTGTGCCAGTTCGTAGACAAAGCCATTTTTCAGATCGGGGTTGATCTCAAACGCATGCCCGAGACCCATCTGTTCTTCGGGAATGCCGCTGATCAGAGCGAACTGCTCGTTGATGAACTGCGAAGCCAGCACGGTGTGACCCTCTTCAACGGCATCGGCGGTGGTCAGATAGTTGTCTTCGCCAGTGTTGATGATTACTCCGGCAAAGCCGTTGATGATGCGTGAAAAATACTGGTCGACGAGAGTGCGCTGCATGTTGATGTCGCGGAACAGAATGCCATAAAGGGCATCGTTGAGCATGACATCGAGGCGTTCAAGAGCACCCATGGCGGCGATTTCGGGCATGCAAAGGCCGGAACAGTAATTACACAGCCTGATATAACGGCCCTGTTTTTCTGATACTTCGTCGAGAGCAGCGCGCATCAGTCTGAAGTTTTCCTGGGTGGCGAAGGTGCCGCCAAAGCCTTCAGTTGTGGCACCGAAAGGCACGAAGTCGAGCAGACTCTGACCTGTGGTTCTGATGACGGCGATGATATCGGCGCCCTGGTTGGCGGCAGCGCGTGCCTGAATGATATCTTCGTAAATATTGCCGGTGGCGACGATTACGTAGAGATACGGGCCCTGTTTGTCGCCGTAGCGGCCAAGATATTCTTCGCGCTGTCGACGGTTATTTCTGATTCTTTCGACGGTCTGGCGGGCGATTTCTTCGATTCTGGCGCGAATTTCGAACATGTCGGCCATTTTGAGTCTGGTAATGTCGAGTTCGCCGTTTGCGACCGCTTCAGCGATCTGCTGCGGGGTTTTGCCGGTCTGGATCATGGCGTTGCCGACATAAGCCGAAAGACCGAGACTCAGGCCATTGTTACTGCGAATGTTGTCGACCAGAATATTGGGCAGAGGTACACCCTGGGCATCGACTCCGTCGATACCGAGCAGGCGGGCAACCGTTCGCTCGATTGTCACACTGGTGTGCTTTTCGATGAACTTCTGGGTGTCAGCCGCGATTTCGCGGGCATGCTGTCTGGCTTTGTCGACTACGGCAAAATTGAGATTGAGTTTGCTTTTCATCGTCTTCCCTTAACCTTGAAATATTTTGCTCAATTATACTGCCGAAACGTCGTTTCCGCAGTATTTTTTTGTGGCGTCATTCGCCTGTCGATGGGTAATGCCGGCGCAGAATCGCCATGAATTCGGGGTCGACATCGAGGATCGAGGCGATGTGCAGAGCATCTTTCGGAACCTGATAATCGTCACTGAGTCTGACCAGGCGGTAATCCATATTGTCGCAGAGGTTGTTGAGCAGACTGTTTCTGTCGCCGCCGGCAGCACTGATGGTTTTGTTTTTCAACCCGATCACCTGATAATAAGAGGCTTCTGCAATCCTGATTCCGTCAAAATGGGTTGCGATAACGCCATAAGAGCCGCTTTGCTGCAGAAATTCTCCGAGGGCCTGCACAAACCTGCTGCCCTCAGAGGGGTTTGTCGATCTGGCGAATTCGTCGCAGATGGCAAGCCCGACGCCCTGACGGGTCAGGGCAGTCAGCTCGCTGAGCCTGATAATTTCGGCGCCGAAACTGCTCAGGCCAGAGGCCTGATTCTGGCCGTCACCGGCGATCAGGTAGATAAAATCGAAGAGCGGCATGCTGAAGCGTCGGGCAAAAACGAAAAAACCAAGAGTTGCAAGCTCGGCATTCATGGCCAGGGTCATCAGTGCAACCGACTTGCCCCCCATGTTAGCGCCCGTCAGCAGTGTGGTTCCGGGGTTGAGTTCGATCGATACAGGCGTAAATTGTTTGCCATGGCTGGCAAGAATCGTCTCTACTTCGGGGTTTATCATCTCTTCAGCCTGCAAAGTCACTTTTTTGGTGGCGGCAAAAACTGCCGGGCAGGTGCAGTTAAAGCGGCATGCAAGAAGGGTTTTGGCGAGCAGCAGTTCAAAACGCCCTGCTGCCATAGCGTTGTGCCGCATTCTTGTGACCCATTCGAGCAACTGTCTGCCGAGGTTTTCTCTGACCAGGTGCTCTTCGGCCTTTTCTGTCTGCACCAGGCGGGCCCGCTGATCGCGCAGTTCATCGCGCTGCTGCTGGTCATTACACTGCAGGATCATGCTTTCGAGCTGTAACTTTTCGGCTCTGATTTTTTTAAGTTTCTGCGAATAGGCTTCGTGCACATGAAACGAGGCAACGACGGTGCGGTCAGGATTGAGAATTTTTATAACCGGTTCGATATCGCTGAACGAAACCGAGGGCAACTGCAGACCAGATCGGTCATACCAGTTTTTCAGGCTGGTAAGCATCATTGCAAACCCTTTTATTTCAAGAAGTTCGGTTTCGTCAGGTACTTGTCCGGCCTCAAGGTTGTCGAGTGAACCGTTGATGAAACGCAGGCATTTGAAAATGCTGGCGGCCTGATCAAAAATACTTCGGTCCTGACGTGCCGCGGCAACCATGGTTTCAAGTTCTGAAAGACTCTGGCGCAACTGTTCGAGCTGATCAGACTTCGCCGGTCGCAGGTTTTTAAGGGCTTCGCGGCCGTAGAGCGATTCTATCTGCAGCTCAGAGAGCAGCCAGGCAACTCCGGGTGTGATGGCGCGGTATTTTTTCTGTTTATGCATACTGGGTTGCCTTTCTGCTGAATGCGTGATTCTGTGCGGCATACACGTCAAAAACCGGCATGCCGATTTTTTCAGACAGGCGATCGCAGAGTTCTGCACTGTCGAGCTTCAGACCTGATGGTGCGGTCGGGTTGACTGTGACCGCAATCAGGTTTACCTGGCGTCTGACAGCCAGTCTGGCCCCCCGGCTGGTCAGATCGAGTTTCTGACGGCTGTTTATAAGATATCTGGTGCCGTCTTCGGCGACAATCTGCAGCCAGTCGAGCTGGCGGCATTTGTCGAGCAGTTTCTGCAGCACCGGTCTGGTCACGGCGCCGTTGAATAAAGCCATGGTTGGTTGCCCGTTACGGCCGGCGATCAGGTCGGCACATTCATCGCTGAGCGCACTGACTCTGCCGCAGATATTTCCGCCCTGATCGAGAAGAATGCAGCTGTTGGCGTCTGCATTTCTGAGCGCAAACACCGTATCAGGCTCGAATTCAGGCAGGGTGAGAAGTTCTGTGTAATGGCGGGTCTGCTCGATAATGTCATCCGGGTCTGGCGAAAATGCTGCCCCGGTTGCCAGTATGCAGGCTTCTGAACTGGCAATGGCGGCCGTCGATTTGCGGGCGGCGGCGCCGTCGACAAGAACCTGCGCTGCGCCAAGTTCGTGCAGCATGTTGATCAATGACGACATCTGAACTGTGGTCGAGGGCCCGGCGATCTGGGCGAACCCATCACTGCGGGCTCTGGTTATGACGACTTCGCCCATCGGAGTGTGAAAGCCGGTAAAACGCAGAAGTTCACGGGTAAAATCACATTGCCCGAGAAGACTGCTGGCTGTGGCAACCATTGTGCCACAGCCAACATATATCGACGGTTTGTCAGTCGCAGTCACCTGATCGGTATCTTCGCCATCGTAACCGATCGAGGTGATCGCCTGAACCACGGGCGGTCTAGTGCTGAGAAGGTGGTTGAGCACCGTTGTTTTGCCGGCATTTTTTTCCATGCCGATGATGGCAACGCAGCTGTAACCTTCAATCAGTTCAGCAAGTGACCTGCCCATTGTTCATGATCTTTTTTTACGTTTTTTGCGCTTCAAACCTTCGGGTTCGAGCGAAATTTTGCCCTGGTGCAGACCGGCAACGCCTTCGATTTCGACATCACCTTTCTGGCAGGCATCACATTTGCAGCTCGGCTTGTAACCTTCGGGTTCGTTATAGCAGGTGATGACACCCTCATAGTTGCGCAGAATCGTCTTTTCGTAGCCGCTCGAAATCAGGTAATTCGGCATTACCGGAATCTTACCGCCGCCACCGGGTGCGTCAACCACGTAAGTCGGCACACAGAAACCGCTGGTATGACCGCGCAGGCCCTCGATGATCTCGATGCCTTTGGCTACCGGGGTTCTGAAGTGTGAGAGCCCGTAAGAAAGGTCGCACTGGTAGATGTAATAAGGTCTTACTCTGACCTTGACCAGTTCATGCACCAGCTTGCGCATCACATGAACGCAGTCGTTGACACCGGCCAGGAGAACCGACTGGTTGCCGATCGGAATACCTGCATAACTCAGCATTTCG
>JAKQKW010000255.1 GCA_029560455.1 Candidatus Rifleibacteriota bacterium | reverse complement strand
GGTGCTTTTCACCGGCCGCTGCGTCCTTGTCGCGCAGCCCGAATCTGATGTTGTCGGCCACGCTCATGTGCGGGAAAAGCGAACTGTCCTGAAAAACGTAGCCCAGTCGGCGTTTCTGCGGCGGCAGATGCAGCCCGGTCGTCGAATCGAAAAACAGACTGCCGTCAGCCTGAATTCTGCCGGCATCAGGCGTCAGAAGCCCGGCGATCAGCTGCAGCGAAAGGCTTTTGCCGGCCCCTGAATAGCCGAAGATTACGCCGATTTCCTTTTTCACTTCCCATTCGACGTCGAGTGAAAAATCGGCGAGCTGTTTCTGTATTTTGATCTGCAGGCTCATTTTTTCCGGTATCCTGAAAAGAATCTCGATGCGAACACGGCCAGCGCTGAAACCAGCGTCAGAACGACGACGAAGATCTGCGCTTTTCCCCATTCGCCAAACGAAGCGAGCGAATAGATCTCGATCGGCATCGTATTGGTCTCGCCAGGGATATTGCCGGCCAGCATCAGCGTCGCGCCGAATTCGCCGAGCGCGCGCGAGAAGGCGAGAATGAAGCCGGCCAGAATGCCATTTTTCGCGAGCGGAAAAATCACTTTAACCGCCGTATCAAGCTCAGAATGGCCAAGGGTGTAAGAAACCTGAATAAAATGCTTGTCGACAGACTCGATCGCCGATTTGGCGGCCTGCACCATCAGCGGCAGAGCCACGACCGCCGAAGCGACCACCGCGCCCTGCCACGAAAAGATAAGCGTCACGCCGAACAGGTCGTAAAGGAACCGTCCGATCAGACCGTTTTTGCCGAAAATCAGAATCAGGTAGTAGCCGGTAACCGTCGGTGGCAGCACCAGCGGCAGCATTACGGCGATCTCGAAGATGTTCTTGCCCGGGAAATTTTTCATCGCCAGAATGTAGGCGATCGTGGTTCCGACAAAAAAGACGATGATCGAGCTGCACAGCGAAACCTTCAGAGAGATTTCAAGCGGCACCCACCATTCCAAGGTCTGGCTCCTATTTTTTCGGCAGCAGAAAGCCTGCGGCCGTGAAGATTTCCTGGCACTCCGGCTCAGAAATGAAGGCAACGAAACGCTCGACCAGCTCGGGGTTGTTTGCCGCCGTCAGCCGGCCAACACCATAAACGATCGGCGCATGTTTATCTGGGGAAACGACGAACGCCTGTCTGATCACGCTCTCGGCCACCAGCACCGCGTCGGTTCGATAGACAAAGCCGCCGTCAACCTCGCCGCGCACGACGTAATCGAGCACCTGACGCACATTCTCGCAGAGAACGAGCTTTTCGCGCAACGCTTCATAGCGGTCTGACGCCCTGATAGCCTCGTCGGCATAGCGGCCGGCCGGCACGGTTTTCGGGTTGCCAATCGCGATCTTTTTCAGGGCGTCCATTCTGAGATCTTCGAAATCGAGCGGGCCCGCTTCGCTGTTTGCGGGAACGATGAATACCAGCTCATTGCGGGCAAATGGCTTCGGGTAGCCGTCGGCAATGATTTTCGCCACCGGTTTTGCTGAACTGGCCGAGGCAGTATCGGGGTTAGCGGGCTTGCCAGGGCTACCAGTTTTTTCGGTGTTCTCGGTGTTTTCGATCTTTTCAAAATCGCGGATATCGGCAGAGAAAAACAGGTCGACCGGCGCACCGCTTTTGATCTGATTCAAAAGCATGCCGGAGCCGCCGAAATTGAATTTTATCTTCACGTCAGGATTTTTCGCTTCAAAGTGCTTCTGACACTGTTCAAGAACATTTTTCAGGCTGACTGCAGCCGAAACGAGAATGCTCTTCTGCTCAGCCGCGACCGCAGCCGCATTGAATGACAATGTGCCGATGACCACGATAAACAGCAGAATGGCCGCAATTTTGTTCTTCAGCATAACCTGTTCCTTTGCGATTCATTATACCTCATCTTCAGAAATTTTCCGACCCCGAATTCGGCAGATTCAATGCCTTGAACAGCACATGCCGCCTCAAACTGCTGCCTGGTGGCACGTTCGGGTGCTCGAAATCAGCGCCCGTATTGCTCATGCCGATTCTTCGCATTACCGCCTGAGAGCGCAGGTTGGTTGCGGCGGTGAACGAAACGACCTCGGCAAGTTTCAATTCATCGAAGGCAAAGCGCAGCACCGCCCGGGCAGCCTCGGTCGCGAAGCCATTTCCCCAGTGCTCTTTTGCCAGGCGCCAGCCGATTTCGACGCAGGGCATAAACGGCAGGTCGGCCACCGGAACGCTCAAACCGGTAAAACCGATGAATTCGCCGGTATCTTTTCTTTCAACCGCCCAAAGACCCCAGCCTTCGCGCTCGATGCGGTCTTTGATTCTGGCCGCCATCGCGTTGCTTTCTTCTTCTGACAGAGCTTTCGGAAAGAATTCCATCACCGCCGGGTCAGCATTCAACCTGGCAAACGGCTGCAGATCGCTCGCGCGCCAGTTTCGCAGGATCAGCCTTTCAGTTGCAATAACCGCAGTATCTGCCTTTTTCATTTTTTACCTGCCATTAGATTTTCATCAAAATACATACCTCAGACTCGAAAAAAACTAAACCCCTTGCTTTCCGGCTTACATAAAGGCTCATTGAAGCAATCCGACTGATAGACCGGGCCGGCGAACCGTTAAACAGCTGTTAATTTTACAGTAATCAATAGGGGCAACCAGGTCAGGAGTCGAAAGACATCGAGCTGCCTGAAAAGCAGAGGCGGCGGTCAACCAGGTGTGACAGGAAAACCGCGTCGTGGCTGACGAGAATCAGCGCCGATTCGATCTGGGCGAGCGCGCCTTCGAGCAGTTCGATGGCCGGCAGATCGAGGTGGTTCGTCGGTTCGTCCATGATGATCACCCAGGGCTTTTTCAGCAGCCCGAGCGCCAGACATATCTTGCGCACTTCGCCGGGGCTGGGCACCTCGGTTTC
>JAKQKW010000312.1 GCA_029560455.1 Candidatus Rifleibacteriota bacterium | reverse complement strand
TGCGACTGGCAGCAGAATCTTAATCGCTGGTAACCGGCTCCCTCGAAAAGAACTTTATTTGATCGGATTTTTCTATTTACTTATGATTTTAGCAGATCCTGATTTAAAAAACTATACCCGATGAAAATCTCTTTAAACCTTCTGATAAGCCTGAAACTAAAGCAATTAGCCAGCAGGCAGGCATGCCTGAGAATGCTCAGCAACAGAAAGACTTTTTTAAATTATTATGGCAGCTTCTTAAAGGGAAAAGCGCTGCACAGTCAGCTGCAGTGCGGGGGCCTGCAGGGCAACCGCCGCCTGGTAATCGGGCGCCGGGCAGAAGTCTCCAAATACCCAGTTCTGGCTTTGTGATGGGTCGCCGAGGCGTTCACGCAGAGCCCGTGACTCATCTGGCTTGAACGATATGAAGGTATGCCCGAGGCCCGCGATTCCTTCGCCGGTTGCCTTTAAAATCGCTTCTTTACGGGTCCAGCCTCTGAAAAAAGCGTGTTGTTGACTCGGAACACTGAAACGCAGCCATTCTTCTCTCTCGGTATCTGAAAAGAATCTGCGCATAACCGCAGCGAAGTCGACATGCCTCGGCAGATATTCGACATCGACTCCGACCGGGTGCCGGGCCAGTGCAATCAGGGCAAGGGTGCGGCTGTGCGAGATATTGAAATACAGCCCCGGGTTGCCGGGCAGAAAAGGTTTGCCATGCTCGTGCGTGGCGATAATTACCCGGGCCGGCTCGGTTTCGAGCAGCTGGCCGAGCAGAAAACGCAAAGCGCCGCGCGCCGCCAGAAACATTTCACGGGGCGCCGCGACACTGTAGCGTTCAAGTCTGGCCAGTTCTTCGCTGCTCAGGAAAGCTTTCAGTTCATGAAGCTTTTCAGCAAGCTGCGTTACATCGACAACCTGCACCATGACCTGGTTGGGAGCCAGTTCTGTGCCGGGCATACTTTTCAGATCAGCTTGCCGATCTGTTCGAGGGTGCGGGGGCTGACGGCGCTGAGAGCGTCGGCAAAGCGCAGGCCCTGGTTGCGCAGCTGCGTAAACCTGAGTTCGACGGCTGAACCGTAGAGCAGGTTCATCGCCACATCGACAACCTTGCGGTTCTCGGGCTTTTCGAAGAAGCTGCCCTTGGCCCATTCATTGAAGGCGCCCATGGCCGGGCCGCACCAGACCTGGTAGTCGACCTTGCGGTTCTCTTCGCCGGCAACTGCCCAGCGCGGTGACAGGCCAAGATACCATCTGAAAATCAGCGCCATTTTGTGGTGAGGGTCGGCAGCCGCTTTTTCGAGCTGCGAGGGGTCGCGCTGCTTGAAAAATTCAGCAGTGCCGGCCCAGATGTTGTCTAAACTGTCCTGGAAAACCGTCTTTTCAAGCATCTGACGATCGGCCGGCGGCAAAGCTTCAATGCTTTCGTAGCGGCGGTAAAATTCGTAAAGTTTCTGGGCGCGCATCGCGAACATCGTGCCACGCTTCAATACCTGCACGGTAACACCCATTTCGAACATGTCGCCGGCCGGCGCCATGGCGATATCGGCCTGACCGGCATTGGCGAGCATCAGACGGGCGGCATCGGAAGTGCCCGATTCGACACAGGCCTGGTGCACCGAACCGACTACCAGATAAGAAGCGCCCATTGCAAAAGCTGCAGCGGCAGAAGCCGGAGTGCCGGTGCCACCACCAAAGCCGACGCGCAGAGGTATATCATATTTGTGTTCTGCCTGCATGCGGTTCTTGAGGGCAATCATGGTCGGATGCAGTGAAACGGCGGGGCGATTATCGGTGTGTCCGCCAGAATCGGCTTCAGAAGTGAGATCCTGGGCGACCGGAATGCGCGCCGCCAGGCGGGCCTGCTGCTCAGTGATAGCGCCAGATTCAAGCAGCTTCTGCAGCATTTTTTCGGGTGGCGGTGCAAAGAATTTTGAGGCGACTTCGACGCGGCTGACTTTGGCGATGACGCGGTTCGGGGTTATGATGCGGCCGTTGGCGTCTTCATGAATCCCGTGCAGGCGGTAGCGCACCAGTGGCAGCGACATGGCCAGAAACGCCGAGGCTTCGACGAGTCTGACTTCGTGGCGCAAATACAGGTCGACGATCGCGTCTTCAAGACCCTTTTCGTTCGGGCTGTGAATCAGGTTGAAACCGAACGGAACCGGTTCTTTGAGGCTTTTCATCTGCAGAATCGCCTTTTCAACCTTGGCGGGTGAATCACCGGCAGCGCCGATGAAACCGAGCATGCCGGCACGGCCAAGTTGAATGGCGATTTCTGGCGAGCTGATGCCATGTGCCATGGAACCGCCAACATAGGCGTATTTCAAACCGTGGTCGCGACAGAACGACGCGTCACCAAGATTTTCGAGCAGTGAGGGTGACGAGAAGCCCATCAGCGGCAGTGCGCCGGTTGGCCTGGAATTCAGGTCAAAAGAGATGTCGCCCTGGTCAGTGAGGCAGATTCTGCCGTCGTGCAATACGGCGAAAACCGGGCGGGTCAGGTTGCCGAGCAGCTCGGCCATGCCGGCCTGGTCAGACTTGAGAGAGGCGGGAGCGCCTTTCCACCAGCCTGAATGCATCTGCTGCGAAAAAGAAGGCCAAACCAACGCGCTGTTATTTGAAAGAGTCATCAGGAGTGTTTCCTCCGCTGTATCTGTAGTGTCGAAGCTTTATTGTCGGCAATTTTAACTAATTCCGGGCAAAATTGCAATGCACAAAAATTCAGCCTGAATCAGAGCGCTTTGTGTGGTAAAATAGCAGGCGTTAATCAACTGGTTCATTGTCACATTTGCATTAATAAACCCTGCGTCATTCCCGCGTCGACGGGAATCTCGTCGAGAACAGCTTAAATCCCCGCTGCCGCAGGAATGACCTGAATAACGATTTGGCATGGTCAATGTTGGCAGAGGGCGGGGCATGGAGAAATATATGGCGAATCTTGCAGCCTTTAACCGT
>JAKQKW010000250.1 GCA_029560455.1 Candidatus Rifleibacteriota bacterium | reverse complement strand
TAATGACCCTGAATCAGTATTATTACATTTTACATCATTTTACATCTTTTGCGAAACCAGCAGGTTTATATTTTTTTACCCCTGAACAACCTGCAAAACTATATGTTCAGCGGGATCAGGTCATGTGGCTTATGAGAAGTTTAATGCGATTGCCCTCACTTTTTCGATAATGATAGCGGCAGTAATAAAACAGCAGAATATTTAAGCGCCCAGTCTTAGAAGCTCATTTTTCATGGTAAAAACAGGCTTTTAAGCTCAAAAAACCGCACTTTTTCGGCAACTTTTTCAGAATTGAAGGGCGTTTTCGCTGGTCCGACCCCAAAGCAAAAGGGGCTGTTTCAACTGGTGAAACAGCCCCTGAGCGGAATCAGATCAGATTATTTTTTAGCCCGACCGGAGGGTTTTGCGGCCTTTGCAGGCTTTGCAATCTTAGCTGCTTTGGCGGGCTTTTCGGCTTTCGCAGCTTTGGCCGGTTTTGCGGCTTTAGCTGCAGCTTTTTTGCCTGAGCGGTTCTGCAGAGCTTTCCAGACGTTTTCCTGGCGAATCGGCATGTGGGTAAGAACCGCACCCGTAGCCTTTTCAATCGCATTGCCGAGAGCGCCGCAAACGGCGATCATCGAATGCTCGCCGACGCCACGGGCACCGAACGGGCCGTCGATCTGCGGGGTTTCAATCGCGATGCAGTCGATCTCTTCTGGAATATCGAGGCTGGTCGGAATCTTGTTATCGGTAAACGAAGGATTCAGCAGCTGGCCCTTGTCGTTGTAGATATAGCCTTCGCACATGGCGGTGCCAAGGCCCTGAATCATGCCGCCGATCGCCTGACCGCGCACTGAGCCCTCATTGATTACCTGGCCGATGTCGTAAGCAGAAGCAACTTTGATGATGTTGAAGGCGCCGGTCTTTTCGCAGACTTCGACAATCAGGCCGTGGGCGCCGAAAGTCCAGTCGAGGGCCGGGTTGCCCTGACCGGTTTCTTTGTCGAGATTGGTCAAACCCTGAGCGATGTAACGGCCAATGCCGATGATCGGACCGCAGATGGCGTTGCCATTCGGATAGGCATAGCCAACGGCCATCTGTTTATAAGTTACATGGCTTTTCGGATGATGTCTGACAAAGACCTTTTCGGCATCGTGGTCGAGGTCGCACTTCTGGGCTCTGAGAGCCTGAGCGGCAACATCGTAGCATTTGTCGAGCAGATCTTTTGCGGCAAGAATGGCGGCGTTGCCGGAAAGCAGCAGACCTTTCGATGCAACCGTCTGCCAGTCATAGGGGTCGCGGTCGGTATCGTTTTCGATGGGCAGGCGGATACGTTCGATGGGCCAGCGCAGAACATCTGCGATCATCTGAGCCAGCGAAGTATAGGTGCCCATACCGTAATCGGTCAGCGAATGGCTGCCGGTAACGCTGCCATCTTCATTGAGCTTGAGAATCATGACGGTGCCGGTGAACGGCGGCATGGCGGGCGCTTTCTGCAGAGCCACGACCGACTTACCGATCTTCATGCCGGTCTTCTTTTCGCGGGCCAGTTCAGCGGCGGTCAGTTTGCCGTAATTGATCGACTTTGCGACCGCATCCATGCACTTGGTTACACTACCGGTATTTGCAACGACTTCTTCCCCGGTCATGGTTTTCGAGCCGGGTCTGAGAGCGTTGATTTTGCGGAATTCAAGCGGGTCGATGCCAAGCGTGTCGGCAACATAGTTCATATGGCGTTCCATGCCCCAGCTGAATTCAACGTGGCCAAAACCGCGGTAGGCAGTGCCGAACGGTTTATTGGTATAAACAGTGTAGGCATCGACCCAGGCGTTTTCGATTTCATAGGGGCCGGAAGCCGAAAAACCGGAAGCGCGGGTGACGTTTACGGCGTAATCAGCGTAAGCACCGGCATCCCAGTACATGGTCATTTTCTGGGCGACGATTTTGCCGTTCTTTTTGACGCCGGTTTTGATGTTGTAGATCAGCCCCGAGCGGCACGGAAGCAGGCTGAATTCTTCCTCGCGGGTGGCCTGAATGCGCACCGGGCGACCGCCCGAGAGCTTCGACAGGCAGCAGCAGAGAGGTTCAAGGTGAATGCCGGCTTTACCGCCGAAACCGCCACCGAGATACGGCGTGATAACGCGGATATTGCAGTGCGGGATCTTGAACGAGTGGGCAAACAGGTTGCGCACGGTGAACGGCGACTGGGCCGAGGTGTGAATGGTGATGCGATCGCCGGTGTCCCATTTGCCGACGGCGATGTGGGTTTCCATCGGCACGTGCTGCACGTTCGGATTGGTGTATTCGCGTTCGATAACGTAATCGGCTTCTTTGAAGCCCTTTTCGACGTTACCTTTGCGCAGCTTGGTGTGGTTGGCGATATTGGTGCCCGGAACCGGGGTAAAAACCGCTTCGACATAGGAATAGCTGCCGAGATCGGGGTGGACAAGCGGCGCTTTTTTATCGAAAACCTGCTTCGGGTCGAGGAAAGGCGTCATGACTTCGTATTCGATTTCGATGAGGTCGAGCGCCTGCTGTGCGATGGCAGGGGTTTCGGCGGCAACGGCGGCGACTGCTTCGCCAAAGTGGCGGATGGTGTCGCGGGCGAGAATGTATTTGTCGACGAGATAGAGGCCAACGCGGTAGTCGAGATCATTGCCGGTAAGAACGGCATGTACGCCGACCAGTTTTTTGGCTTTGCTGACGTCGATTTTTTTGATGCGGGCCTTGGCGTGCGGGCTGCGCAGAACTTTGCCATGCAGCATGCCGGCAAACTCAAGGTCGGCGGTGTAGAGGGCCTGGCCGGTCAGTTTTTCGACGACATCGATGCGTTCAACGTCTTTACCGACGTATTTCAGGTCTTTTTTCGGGGTATTATCAAGCACGTTTGAGGCCCTCCTTCTTTTTCAGCTGGCCGGAAGCATCCTGGACCGCTTCGATGATCTGCTGATAGCCGGTGCAACGGCAGAAATTGCCTTCGATCGCCTGTTTTATCTGTTCGACGGTCGGTTTTGGGTTGTTTTCAAGCAGAGCGCGGGTCGACATGATCATGCCGGGGGTGCAGAAGCCGCACTGAACCGCGTGGTTCTTCTTGAATGCTACCTGCAGTTTCGACAGTTTGCCGTTTTTCGCTTCGCCTTCGATGGTTTTAATGTCAGCGCCGTCGGCCTCAACAGCCAGAATCAGGCATGAATTGACGGTTTTACCGTTCATGATTACGGTGCAGGCACCGCATTCGCCGGCGCCGCAGCCTTCTTTGGTGCCGGTCAGGCCGAGATCTTCACGCAGGAAATGCAGAAGATTCTTGGTTTCAGAGGCATCGCGCTGATATTTCTTACCGTTTACGGTCAGAGTTATTTTCATATCTGGTTTCCTTTATCAGAAGAGTTCGGGGTAAATCTGGCCGACGAACTCTTTAACCATGAAGCGGCGGTATTCGGCACCGGCGCGCACGTCATCGATGGGGCAGATAACCTTTTCAGCAGCGGCAACGGCTTTTTCAAGGGTTGTCGATGCGGCAAGGTCGACAGTCACAACCGGAGTCGGTGCGGCTGAGCCGACGCCGATGCGCATTACTTTGGCGGTTCTGGCCATGGCAACGCTGGCGACGGCAATATCATGACCCTTGATGCGTTTGAGCTTGCGCATGCCAAACTTAGCTCCGGCCATTTCAGCCGGCACGATGATGCGCAGCAGCACTTCATGCTTTTTGATCTGGGTCTTCTTGGGGCCAGTGAAAAAGTCTTTAAGCGGAATAACGCGAACGCCGTCAGCAGAGCCGAGTTCGACGCTGGCGCCAAGCGCGAGCAGCGAGCAACCCATATCGGCGCACGGAGAAGCGGTGCAGAGGTTCCCGGCGATGGTGGCGCGGTTGCGCAGCTGGGGTGAACCGATGTTATGCGCGGCTTCGGCGAGCAACGGGTAATGCTTTTTAACGTCTTTATTATTGATAAGCTCGATGCAGACGGTTGTAGCACCGATAGACAGCCCGGTTTTCGGGTTGAAGGTAACGCCCTTGAGGTCGGGGATTTTTTTGATATCGATCAGGCTTTCGGGGGAAATCCAGTTATTATGCATGTTTACGAGCAGATCGGTGCCGCCGGCGAGAATGGTGGCTTTGCCGTTGCTCTTCTTCAGCAGTGCATAAAGGTCTTTAAGGGTTTCCGGAGCTTGATAACTGAAGTTCTGAAGCATCCTTTTCTCCTTGAAAATGATAAAACAATGTATTTGGGCAACGAACAAGTTTAAAAGTACAGCCAGGCTTTATGCAAGCCAAATTTGCATTTAGCAGGGCAAACAGAAACTTTTATTTCCGGAGGATGTTACGGCCGGTCGGTATTTGCGGGCCCTGCGCGTGAATACTACGGCCGCAACCAGATCATCAATTTAATGCGACATGCCTGGGATCAGGCAGCATGACACCTTCTGGTAAACGCTTTGTCTGATCTGCGTGCCGGAAAGCAGAAACCCGGGTCTGATGAGAACTTTCAGACCCGGGCTTCTGTTTAAAACCCGGCTAAAGCCGCTTCAGCGACGCATAGCCTTCTGATAGACGGTTTTGGCCTCTTCGAGAATCTTCGCCTTTTCGGCGGCAGCGGCGCTGTCATTGGCGGTCACCGCATCATAGTATTCTTTGTAGGCTTTTTTATAGGCTGCTTCGGCTTCCATGACGCTGACAGATGAATCAGAAGCATCTTCGGCGCCGACAGAAGACTTATTCTGCCTGATCATCTGCTGCGCCATACCAGCCGCATTGCTGTTGTGGTATTTCGGCGCCTTGTTGAAAACGGCGCGCCACTGGTCAACAGGATTCGCCTGAAAGAAAATACCGGTAAGTGTCGCGAGGCCGGCACCGGCCAACGGTCCCAGCAGCAAGCCGGCGGCACCAAAAGAGGCGAAACCAACCGCAGCACCAACCGCAACCGCTCCGATGGTAAACCATTTAAGAAAGACTTCAGCCCCTGATTTTTCACGGGCGGCTTCAGCCCCGAACACCGGCAGATTACCGGGGAGCAGCATGGTCACGAGAAAAACCAGCATCACTGAGCTGGCGAAAAGCTTCGATCTGATCATGATAGACTCCTTTTACCCGAACATGGCGATTAAAAACCGCCACGAAAAATCAGTCTTTGTAGAGAGTGATGTGCTTTTTGCGGGCTTCGACATACTTGAGGGCCATATTGCCGGCTTTTGTCAGAGCCACAGCTTCGTTTCCGCCTCTTTTTACAAATACTTCGGCAACCTTGCGGGCGCGGGAAATGTCACGAATTGAAGAAATGGCCGAAACAGCCGCACGCAGGCCCTTATCGGCGCGATCCAGGCTGGCACGGGCCGCATCGCCACCCATACCGTTTGTATCAGTGTTTTCAAGAACGTCGATATGCTTCGCAGCATCTTCGATGAGACTGGCAAAAGCAGCGGCATTGAAAGTCGGCAGAGTTGCGAGGGCTTTTTCCCGGTCACTGATGAGCTTGAGAGCCTTGTTGCCGGCCTTAACAAAAGCATCGGCTTCGGTACCGCCGCGCTTCACCCAGGCAGCCGCAATCTTTTTGGCCTTTGAAAAATCGCGAATATCTGAAAGGCTCATCACCTGCACCAGCAGTTTCTTTTCGGCACCGGCAAGGCCGGCACGGGCGTTGTCACCTGACATGCCTGCCGAATCGGTATTGGCAAGCACATTCTGGAACTTTACACATTCTTCAAGACTGGCTTCGAAGGCATTCACACTGAATGCGGCAAACACTGCGTTATTGGCGAACATACAAACCGTCAGAACTGCTAACACCAGCATTTTCTTCATAAACATTGTCTCCTGCAGGTATACCTTATATTTTTTGTAATACTTCATTGTACCAATTAAAAATTAAAATGACAACCCCCCACCTTGCCCCGAAAATAGCGTTGCTATTTTTCGGACTGAGCTTGAAAAGGAAGAAGTGGAGATGTTATAATTTTCATTGAAAACCCTTTGGGTGTTTGAGTGGGCGTGTGGTAACTCTCACTAAAACATATTCCAGAGGGTTTTTCAATTCCCCACACCTATTTCATGGTGTATTTATGGCATTTTACTGCCCCCATACACTCTGAAAGCCTGCATCATCATTTGTCTGATTTGACTTTTTATTTTTCGAGTCTTAAAATCAGACATCTTACAGGAGAGCCGACAGGAGAAAATATGAGAAAATACGTGCTTTGTCTGTTGATGCTGGCTGTGGCAATGATTTCGAGCGCTGAAATGATTATTCACGCTACTGACGGCAGAGAATTCAAGGTTCAGGTCGATGCCGGTGAAATCGCTCGTATAGAATTTTCAAATCAGAAAACCGGTGGGAAAAACATCTCTACCCCCGATCCGGTTGCAACCCCGGAACCATCAGGCGCTGATCCGGCACGTGATTTTTTTGGCCTCTGGCACAGAACTGAGGGCGGCAAAATCGTAGAATACATGGAAATAAGAAAAAACAAGGGCGAAATCGAAGTGGTGATGGATGTTCACCCCAAAGGACCGTTCAAAACGCGCATGATTGGAACAGTAGTCAACGGTAGAATGACTGGCAGCGGCCCAAAAAGAAAATTTACGATGACCCTTTCTGGAAAAGATCAGATAAATTATACCTCCTCTGACCCTTCAGGCAACAACTCATGGTCATGTGCCTGGATCAGGTCCAGGTAGAAAAAGCATTGCAAAGTCACCGAGTTTATTCGCCGCGATGACAATGACACAAAGCTGGGCAACCGTAAAATCAAGGAGTCGATATGATCGAATCGAGATGTGGAATCGTGTGCAGTGCCTGTGAATACCGCGAAAAAATGAACTGTAAAGGCTGCGTTAAGATCACGAAACCCTTCTGGGGCGAGCAGTGCCCGGTAAAAGCCTGCTGCGAAGGTAAAAAGCTTGAGAATTGCGGACTCTGCAGCAATTTTCCCTGCCAGCTGCTTAACCAATTCGCTTACGATAAAGAACAGGGCGACAATGGCAAAAGAATCGAGCAGTGCCGCGCCTGGACAAAACACTGAGATAAAACGGTGGGCATTTTTGGCAATTTCGATCGCTTCTTCTGTTGCGGTTTAAAGCAAGATACAAAGCTGATCTGGAGGATTAGCAATGAAATATACCTTTTGCTGTGTCGGCGAATCAGAAGAGATGATGCTCAAAGCTGCCGGAATTCTCAAGGCTGCTTTCATGGCTCTCGGCAACAGTCACTGGCCAGACCTTGAAGCTGCCCTGCAGGAAGTCAGAGAATGTATCGCTGCGCCGAACATCTGCATCGGGCTGTGTGACGAAAGCAGTCTGCTGGGCTGGGTCGGCCTGCGGCCGATGTATGAAAAAACCTGGGAACTGCACCCGATGGTTGTCAGCCCTTCCAGTCAGAAAAACGGCGCTGGCAGAATGTTGATCGCCGAACTCGAAAAAAGGGCGAGAGAACAGGGCATAATCGGAATCGCTCTTGGCACCGATGACGAGCATGACCAGACAAGTCTTTCGCAGGTCGACATCAACTCCGAGAACATTTTTAGAGAAATTACAAATATCAGAAACCTTAACCGGCACCCGTTCGAATTCTATAAAAAGTGTGGCTACAGCATTGTCGGAATTATTCCAAATGCGAACGGCAGGCGCAAGCCCGACATCTGGATGTGGAAAGACATCAGTGCCATCGATAATTCAAACTCTGACCGGCTCATCGAGCAAACCTGACAAATCACAGCAGGATTTGTCAGGAAGCGTTTGTTTTTTGCCAATATACTGCATTCATAACACCGGAAGGAGCGACAATGGACTGGATTGCCCGCCTGCAGAATTCAATCGATCACATCGAGAAACATCTGCTCGATGAACTTAGTATCGAAGAAGTCGCTGAAACGGCCTTCGTGTCGTCATTTCATTACCAGAGAATTTTCAGCCTGCTCACCGGCATGACGATCGGCGAATACATTCGCAAGCGGCGGCTGGCAAAGGCCGGCCAGGAAATCTCTGGTTCAGACGGCAAAGTGATAGATATCGCCCTGAAATACGGTTATGACTCCCCTGAAAGTTTCAGCAAGGCGTTCAGCCGTTTTCATGGCATTTCGCCGGCCGCAGCGCGCATGGCGGGTTCCAATCTGAAGTCCTTCAGTCCTCTGGTGTTAAAAATCACAATTGA
>JAKQKW010000242.1 GCA_029560455.1 Candidatus Rifleibacteriota bacterium | reverse complement strand
AATCTCGATGCGCTTCATGCCGTCTTCGACACGGGCGCGCTGCAGTTGCCCGGAAGTGGCGTCTTTCATCGCCGCAAACTCGACCGTTGTCATCTCGGCACGCATCTTGAATCTGACGATCTCGTGCCCAACCTGGGCCGGGCGCAGGTCGAGCGGACGCGAATTTTCGGCCTCGATCAGCTTGCCGTCGGTTTCACCGGTCGGAATATCGACAAAATTCAGTGCCAGGGCGGTGTCGAGCTTTTCTTCGACGATATTCAAAATCTGGTAATAATCGCCGAGCTGCGAACTGCCGCGCGAATATTCGACAAGAAGCATCAGCATCGGCAGAGCCAGCGTCGAAAGAATGGCGAGGGCAATCAGCACCTCAACAAGCGAAACCGCAGCCTGTCTGTTTCTGATTGCCAACATAATTTCTCCGGCTTGTAAAAGCTGATCAGGAAAAGCCCGGTTTAAGGCAGCTGCCGCACTAATTCAGCCCGGTCAGCTGGTTCGGCCGCAGCACTTCTTGTATTTTTTGCCACTTCCACACGGGCATGGCTCGTTGCGGTTGGTGGTGTCTTCGGCATGGGCAGGCTGCTTCGGGGGAGCATCGCCGTCGCCGCGGTTGTAATAGACTTCCTCTTCCTGTTCTTTCTGCGCTTCCTGTTCTTCATTGCGTGAGTAAGAAACACGGTAGAGATAGTACAGCAGGTCTTCCTTGATGCTTTCGATCATGTTCTGAAACATCTGGAAGCCTTCGATCTTGTATTCAACCAGCGGATCGCGCTGACCCCAGCTGCGCAGGTGAATGCCGTCCTGCAGGTTGTCCATGTTGTGCAGGTGGTCTTTCCATTTGGCATCGACGATCTGCAGCAGCAGGAATTTCTGCATCGAGAAGAAGTCGTCATCGCCGAGTTCGGCGCGTTTGGCATTGAGTCTTTCCATGGCGCGGCGCTTCAGTTCTTCGACCAGTTCATCACGTGAATAGGTGCAGAGCTGACCGGGCTTACCATTTTTCGGGTCGCCACCCTCGCATTCAACCGGGAAAACCTTTTTGATCTGATCTGCCAGGGCGTTGAAATCGATGTCATCCGGGTCGATTTCAGGGGCAAGAGCCGAGCCAACAGCGCCTTCGATGACTTCGCTGATCATTGACAGCAGGTCATCATAGACCCTTTCCTGTTCGAGGGCTTTGCGGCGCTCGTTATAAATTACGGTGCGCTGCTGGTTCATGACGTCGTCATATTTGAGAATATGCTTGCGCACGTCGAAATGGTAGGCTTCGACCTTGCGCTGAGCACTTTCGATCGAGCGTGAGATCCAGGGGTGTTCGATCGGTTCGCCGCGTTCCCAACCGAGTTTTTCCATCCAGCCGGCGATGTTGACCGAGCCGAACAGGCGCATCAGATCGTCTTCAAGCGACAGATAAAACTGGCTGGCGCCCGGGTCGCCCTGACGGCCGGCACGACCGCGCAGCTGGTTGTCGATACGGCGCGATTCATGACGTTCGGTACCGAGAATAAACAGGCCACCGGCTTCGATAACGCGTTTTTTCTCATCTTCGCACTGGTTGCGGTATTTGGCCAGTGCCTCTTTGTATTCGGCACTCTCGATATCGTCAACTTCGCGCTTGGCAAGCATTTCGGGGTTGCCGCCAAGAAGAATGTCGGTACCGCGGCCAGCCATGTTGGTGGCGATGGTGATGGCGCCTTCTCTACCGGCCTGAGCGACGATTTCGGCTTCTTTTTCGTGGTATTTGGCGTTGAGAACCTGGCAGGTAATGCCGCGTTTGCGCAACATCGCCGCAATCAGTTCACTTTTTTCGATCGAGATGGTGCCCACGAGAACCGGCTGTTTGCGGTTATGAATCTCGATGATGTTATCGACGATCGCTTCGAATTTTTCCTGGACCGTCTTGTAGATGACATCGGGCTGGTCAATTCTTATGCAGGGCTTGTTGGGCGGAATGACCACAACTTCGCACTTGTAGATTTCTTTAAATTCTTTTGCTTCAGTTTCAGCAGTACCGGTCATGCCGGCGAGTTTGCGATAAAGCCTGAAGTAGTTCTGAAAGGTGATCGAAGCGAGTGTCTGGTTTTCCTGTTGTATCGGAACGCCTTCTTTGGCTTCGATAGCCTGGTGCAGACCATCTGAATAGCGGCGACCGAACATCAGGCGGCCGGTGAATTCGTCGACGATGACGACTTCCTGGCCTTTGCCGTCTTCGCGCGGCCTGACAATGTATTCTTTATCGCGATGGAAGAAATGCTTAGCTTTCAAAGCGTTCTGCAGCTGATGCACGTGGTCCATGTTGCTGTTGTCGTAAAGGTTTTCGATGCCAAGAGCCTTTTCGACTCTGGCGATACCGGCTTCGGTAACCGAAACGCCGTGATGCTTCTCATCGACGATATAGTCTTCGTCGGGTTTGAGAATTTCGCGAGCCACCTTGGCATAGATAAAATACAACTGTGTGGCTTTTTCGGCCGGACCAGAAATGATCAGCGGCGTGCGCGCTTCGTCAATGAGGATCGAGTCGACTTCGTCGACGATGGCAAAGTTGTATTCAGGTCTCTGCACGCAGTCGGCAAGGGTCAGCGCCATGTTGTCGCGCAGATAGTCAAAACCGAATTCGTTGTTGGTGCCGTAGGTGATGTCTGAGGCGTAAGCGGCACGCTTCTGTTCAGCGTTCAGGCCATGAATATTCAGGCCAACGCTGAGGCCGAGAAAGCGATAGACTTTGCCCATCCATTCAGAGTCGCGGCGGGCCAGGTAATCGTTGACGGTGACGAGCAGAGCGCCACGGCCGACCGGTACCGGAATACCGTTGGCATCAACGATCGGTTCGAAAGTTTTCTGGCCCTTCTTTTTGGCGAGATCGAGCCAGACGGGGTTCAGTTCGAGGGCGTTGAGATAGAGCGGCAGAGTGGCGACGAGGGTTTTACCTTCGCCGGTCTTCATTTCGACGATGCGCCCTTCGTTGAGCGACAGACCGCCGAGAATCTGCACGTCATAATGGCGCATGTTGAGTATACGCCGTGAAGCTTCTCTTACGGTGGCAAAAGCTTCAGCTTTGATATTGTCGACCGATTCGCCATCATAGAGTCGCTGGCGAAACTTCAGGGTCATACCGGCAAGTTCTTCGTTCGAAAGCTTTTTAAATGAATCCTCGAGAACGTTAACTTCTTCGAGGGTTTCCTGTAGTCGGGCCAGTTCCCGTGCGTTGAAATCTGGAATGAAGAATCTGACCAGCTTATACAGCCATCCAAACATGCCTGAGACCCCTTTCAAAATAGAAGGCGCGGCCTTGTTAAAGGCTCGCGCCTGACGCATTCATTAGATTTGTGAGCCCGGTTTTCGCCGGTTATAAGGACAATGGTTAAGGCCTTATTTTTCTTCGGCAGAGATAATTTTGATTACCTCGTCGACGGTTCCGGCTTCCATGAGCTCATTGCGGAATTCCTGATAGCGCAGCAGTCTTGAAAGGCGGGCGAGAGCCTTGAGGTAAAGCCCGCCTGACTCGATCGGAGCGGCAATCAGGAAAATCAGATGCACAGGCCGGTTATCGAGCGCTTCGAATTCAATTCCGGCGCTGGATCGACCGATCGCGACAACGACTTCTCTGACGGTGGCAGTTCTTGAGTGCGGAATGGCAATACCTTTGCCGATACCGGTTGAACCGACTTTCTCGCGTTCAAGAACAGACTTCAGAAAGGCGTCGGCATCGGTAAGATAGCCGGCCGTATCGAGCATATCGATAAGCTCTTTAATGGCATCAAGCTTCGTGGTGGAACTCAATTCCAACTTTGTCAGCTGGGGTGATATAAATTCGCTTAGTTCCAAAACTCCTCCTGCATCCCGGTCAGGGGTTCAAGTCTTTGTTGATCAATATTCAGGTTCGATGAGACCGAAGTTGCCGTCGCCCCTGCGATAGATAACGTTGATCTTGTTGGTTTCTGCGTTAGAGAATACGAAGAAGTCCTGGTTGAAGAGTTCAAGCTGTTCAGCTGCTTCATCAGAGTACATCGGGCGCATCGGGAAAGTGCCGCTGCGGACGATTTTGGGTTTGATTTCGGTCGGAGCTTCCTGTTCGCTTCTGACGGCGAAGTCTTCACCGAATGACAGAACGCTGTGGGTAGCCTGTTTGTCGGCGCCCTTGTTATTTCTGCGGCGACCGGTGATTTTTTCTTTGAATTTTTTGACCTGGCGTTCGATCTTTTCGACAACCATGTCGATCGAAGCATAGAGGTCTTCAGAGGCTGATTTGCCATGAATCGGGTTGCCGACTGATTTGGCCCAGACGGTAACTTCACAGACTCTGCTGCGGCTGGTGTCTTTAGAATCTTTTACAGAAAGAGTTACATCGACTTCAACAATGTGGTCGAAGTATTTTTTGATGATCGACAGCTTCTTTTCGGCGTAATCTTTCAGAGCGTCGGTGAGCTGAAGATTTTTTCCCTTGATAACAAACTGCATAAAAGCCTCCGGATAATGAGGAATAGCGCGTATCCCGTATTGTTTGGGGAGCCCATACTAGCACACCCCCCCAACGCTGTCAATATACACCATAACCGCCGCAAAACTCAAACGATTTAAAAATTGCCGCAAAAAAGATATGAAACCTTTTTAGCCGCCCGTTCGTAAATTAAGTGAAAGAGCTGACAGCTTGCAGTCAGCTCAATAATATGTACACCGTAAGACAGGAACCTGACAATGCTGCGCAAACTTCTACTGTTGTTTATGGCAATGAGTCTGCCGCTGCTCGCCGCAGCCGGCGAAGCGAAGCTGCCTGCCTATGCCACAACGATCCGCAGCCTCGCAGTCGAAGGGAATGGGCGGCTCTGGGTCGCTACCTTCGGCAGAGGCCTGTGGCAGGTCGACGCTGCCGGCCCGCGCCGGTTCGAAAATGACGGGCAGCCCTTTCCCATGGTCAATAATCTGATGTTGAGCGGTGAGAAACTTTATATTGCCACCGCAGGCGGCGGCTGTCTGCGTCTCGACACGACAAAACTTGAATTTGAACCATTGGCACAGACCCCGGGGTTTGAAAAGCTGCATGCATTGATGCAGACCTCTGACGGCCGGGTGTTTATCGGTTCGGTCGGCAGCGGCACCGCAGTTCACAACATCAATACCTGGCAGCCGATGAAGGTCGATGAATCTTCGCAGCTTGCCTGGGTCAACAGCATCGTCGAGTGGCAGAATCAGTTCTGGCTTGGCACCGCAACCGGGCTCTATCGTAATGTCGCGAGCGGCACCTGGCGACCGCAGGCGGCCGAACTGCGGCGGGCTGTCAACTGTCTGCTGGTTCACAACGGTATTCTCTACGCCGGCACCACTGACCGGGGCGTGTTCGCCATAGAACCTGATGGTTACCCGCAGCAGGTAAACGGCACTCTTGGGCCCGTTCACTTTCTGCTGGTTTATGGCGACGAGCTGCTGGCCGGAGGCGATCTGGGCCTCTGGAGCATAAAAAATGTCGACGCGACCGAAATTTCCGCGCCATTCAACGATGCCAAGTGCGCTGCCGTCGATACAAAAAAAATTCTCTACGTCGGTACAGTGGGTGGTAAAATATATAAATCTGATGACGCAAGAAACTTTATTCACACCATGTCATTCACAGAGAATGGTCTTGAGGAGCAAAAGCAATGAAGGTGCG
>JAKQKW010000211.1 GCA_029560455.1 Candidatus Rifleibacteriota bacterium | reverse complement strand
TTTGCCGGCAAAAGGCGGGTGTTGCCAATTCTGATCGACAGTGGTCACGACGTCGATGTGCCCATAAAGCAGCAGAGGTGGCGCCTGGCCTTGACCGGCGAGGCGGGCGACAAGATTGGGTCGCTCTGGCGTTTTGCCGATCAATTTCGTTTCTATGCCGGCATCGCAAAGAATCTCGTTAATGAAAGTAACGCATGCGGCCACGTTGCCCGGTGGGTTGGTGGTGTCAAACTGAATCAGCCTTTGCAGCAGGGCTAATGGTTGATGATAAATATGCATTGCCTTTTCCCTCTCCCTGGCAGATCTCAGCTGGCCATAACGTTTCTTTTGCAGGCCTGTCAGATTTGCGACTTACGACACGCTGTTTCCCGCACAATTTTAGCCTTGTTCTCTGCAGAAAACAATTCTTTTGCGCAGAATAAAGCTTTTAATATCGTTCATCGAGGTCGGCAATCAGAGAGAATCTTTCTTCTGGCAACGAAGCATGCAAATCGTTACAATAAGCTGTGTAATTCGAGATACAGGACAATATGAATTCGATGAACCGGGAGAATGCAAAGATGGAAAAAGCAAAAGTATATTTCACCGACTTCCACACAGAGGCTTTCGGAGACGGTCTGCCGACCAAACTCAAAAAGCTTGCTAAGCATGCCGGAATCGGGCAGATCGACATGGACGGCCGGTTCGTTGCCATCAAACTGCATTTCGGCGAACTTGGAAACGTGAGTTATCTGCGTCCCAACTACGCAAAAGCCGTGGTCGATGTGGTTAAAGAACTTGGCGGCAAGCCATTTTTGACCGACTGCAACACCATGTATCCGGGTTATCGCAAAAACGCTCTCGAACATCTGCAGTGCGCCTGGGAAAACGGATTCACCCCGCTCAGCGCCGGTTGCCCAATTCTGATCGGTGATGGTCTCAGGGGAACAGACGACGTTCTGGTGCCTGTGGCGGGCGGCGAATATGTGAAAGAAGCGAAAATCGGCCGGGCAGTTATGGACGCAGACGTGTTTATCAGCCTGACTCACTTCAAAGGTCATGAAGCAACCGGTTTCGGCGGCGCCATAAAAAACATCGGTATGGGCTGCGGTTCACGCGCCGGAAAAGCCGAACAGCACAGCAGCGGCATTCCGAAGATCGATGAAAATTTGTGCCGTGGCTGCCTTGCCTGTCTTAAGGCATGTGCCAACAACGGTCTTGAGTTTGACCAGGCCGCCCGAAAAATGCGGGTGAATCTGGAAAACTGCGTCGGTTGCGGTCGCTGTCTCGGGGCCTGCAATTTCGACGCCATCGCTTTTGATTTCAGCGCCGCGGTCGAAATGTTGAATCGGCGCATGGCAGAATACACCAAGGCTGTAGTTGACGGCCGCCCATGTTTTCATATTTCTCTGGTGGTGGATGTTTCACCGAACTGTGACTGCCACGGAGAGAACGATGTTCCTATTTTGCCAAACCTCGGTATGTTCGCCTCTTTCGACCCGCTGGCCCTGGATCAGGCATGTGTCGATGCCTGTCTGAAGGCTGAACCGCTGCCAGGCAGCCAGCTGGCCAATAATCTGGCCAAACCTGGTTTTGTAGACCACAAAGACCATTTTACCAACTCAAGACCTGAGTCTGAATGGCGTTCGTGCCTTGAGCACGCCGAAAAAATCGGCCTCGGAACCAGAAATTACGAGCTGATCAAAGTCTGATTGCGCTTTTACTGTTTCTTCAAGGCGCTTTTCAGGTTGCGGACAAAGATGAACACAGGCAAGACATTCTTGGAATATTAAATCAATCTGAATTTGGCTCCAGCGCATGGAGGCTGACAATTTTTTCAGCAAAAATGGTTATATCCCAGCCTTCATCACTTTTATAGCTCCAATAAATTGGATTGGAGCGGAAGTTTGAGATATTAAAACTTTTAAAAACCTCTAATGCAAATTTCTCAGGCTGCATATCTTTCGCACCCGGAATGACATAATCTGGGTTTTTAACAGAAATTTCAGTAATAAGTTTTTTTTAATTGTTAGAATATACGTGAATTTCACCACTATAGGGATGGCCTACTTCTATTTTTTGGGCATTGGCTTCAAGTTTTTCCTTGGGGTTGTAGTAAACTTTCTTATCTGGAAACCTTTCCTGCAAAATTTTGTATGCTGTGGCAAGGTGCATTCCAATTGAAAGGCCCACGATTTTGGGGCCAATCGGGCCTGACAAGTGCTCATTTTCAGCTGCACAAAAGCTTGGATTTGAAATAATTAACGCAAACAGAATAAATAAAGAGTATACCTTTGTCATTTTTTCCCTCGAAACTTTATATTTTGTATTTCACAGTAGCTCGATAGAGGCTTTAAAGGCAACCCAACAACTAAGAGTTTCATGATCTTTTTATCTTTAATCGGCTGTTGGTGAGTTTGGTAGCTCGTTCCGAATTATTGTTTGATAAATTTCGTTGAATTTTAGTGTGAATCACGCCAGAACAACAACAGCACGACCCTGTAGATTATGAACATGGCAACTGACACAGACAGAAAAACATAGGTAAAATCGTACGCGGCTGCAAACCTCATTTCCGTTTCAAGATTTGCATAGAACTCGCTGCGGCAGGTAAGACCGCTTTGTTTGAATGTTCCCTTTTCGGCTGAATAAAACGTTGCTTCGAGGTCTTTTATGTGCGGGGTATCGGTGGCACTGCCGTGAATCAGACAGACAATAATTCCTTTATCTGTGAGATCGCCGATTGTTCCGTAATTACAGTCTGATGGTTTGCGTGGCGTCTTGAATTTATGATCCAGGCCGGATCGAATTGAATTCAGCTGTTTAATGTTTTCGGGGGATTCTGTGAAAATTGGAACCAGAGTCTTATTACTGCCACTCATTATTTCCAGCTCGTTATAAGATCCAATTGCGCTTGAAAGCTCATAAATTGTTGCGTAACAATGTGAGCCCGGTGCACTTCTGGTCATTCGCAGACTTGGAATTGCCACCATGGCACCAAATACAGCACTGACAATGAAGTTAAACACCCAGAATCTGGTAAGTTTCATGTTTCTCACTTTTGGGCAAGCGGTTAGTCTGGCAGATCGGCTTTTTGCGATCATTGCCGGTTTTGGTTGTTACCACCGATTATTGGCGGCAATGATCTCTTTCAGAGAAACTGCCGGGTTGAGCCATCGCTTTGAGCTTCTTTCTTTTTTCAGGTGAATCGAGTTCTGCGGGCAGAGATGAGCACAGGCCAGACATTCTTCACACTGTTCAGCAAAACTGACTTTATCTGTAACCGTAATATTTTTGGCCGGGCATACCTGGCTGCAGATGCCGCATCTGGTGCAACTGTCAGTGACAATAAAATTTCTGGCCTGCCTGCCATTTGACAGGAAGTTGTCGATGGCTCCGAGAGCGGAAGTGAGAATTTTCCAGCCCGATGCTGCCGTTGCCTGCTTCAGCCTGCGATTGTTGATGTCATCGACAATGCGTGAAATTGCTTCTTCGGTGTGTTTCTGTGGCATTTTTTTTATTTCTTTGTCGATATCAAACATCGGAAGGTAATTATCGACCATCAGCAGGTGCTCAGCATAATCAAACCGGTTGCCGCGTTCTTCTGCCATTTTCTGAACGTTCAGCATCGCTGCGCCGGCCATATTTCCGTAAGTGCCGATTGCGAATGTGTAGTCTGCCGTGAATTTTGCTTTGTCGAGGAATCTGCGCACCATTTTGGGCGGTCTGAATGAATAAATCGGAAAAACCAGGCCAATCACATCGTCTTTGTATTCAAGTTTCTTCGCGTCGACAACCTGCGGAATGGAGATCAAATCTCCGCCGATGCGCTTTGCTACCGAAAGAGAATTTCCTGTGGCCGAAAAATAAAAAACAATCATTGTTGTACCTCTTATATTACAGATAGCAGGCTTTTCTACGCTTAGGCAAGTGAATCAGTATTTTTGAAGCGGTCTGTAGTTTCGGGTTTTCTTCTCACCCTAAGACAATACCAGTTCGAATTTTTTCTTGTTTTTGATTCTATAAACAGAGAAATCGCGGTCTATGGTTGCAATACTGGTGATATTCAACTCTTCGGCCAGATAGACGAGACAGGCATCAGCAAAATCCATGGGAAGATCTTTATATTTGATGGTCAGGTCTCTAAGTCGGTTAAAAGAAGGCGCTTCCAGGTTGTGGATTTCAACGGCACCTTTACTGATCCAGTCAAGAAAGTCGATTTGCGCATTTCGGTTAAAATCGAGTAAATGAAGCGTTTCAGTGATTGAGGCCAGAGTTGTAACGAGAGGAAGTTTGTTTTCTCTGACAAAGTTCACCGCTTTTTTGTGGTGTTTGTCATCAGCATCAAACAACGCTATCAGCGGGCCAGAATCAATCAGAATTTTTTGCATTTCTTTTGTCCTGAAGCTTTTGGCGCAAAATCGCTTTACGGTTTTCGGACAGGTCGGATTTGCCGCTGGAATATCTGCCAAACAGCGATTTGCCGGCATCCCAGGCATTGTTTTGTTCTAATTGCTTGAGATAGGCCTGTAAACTTCTTCTTACGACCTCAGATTTTGGAATGCCCATCAATTCTGCAATGTGGTTGAGTTTTTCTTCCATGTCAGAGCTTAATCTTAGAGTTAACATTTTTCTCTCCCTTGTATTACTAATTGTATTACATCTGGGCTGAGTTTGCAAGGTTGGAGCTTTGGGAAAGCCTTACAAAAATCTGGAGGATCAGGCAAGAATTAAGGATTAATGGTCTAACAGCTTTTTTTCGTTCATGATTATTCTTTAATCAGGTGAAGATAAAAATCTCAAAACAGGAGAAAAACAATGAAAATGGTTGCTTTTACCCTTGTTCTGTCGGTGTTTTTCAATCTGAACGCATTTTCTGCACTCTTTGCACAGACAGAAGGCAAGCAGAAAAAAATTCTGATCGCCTTTTTCTCGAAGACTGGCAATACCGCCAAAGTTGCCGAGGCAATACGCAAAAATATCGGTGGCACCATGTTTCAGATCGTTCCTGAAATTGCTTACCCGGAAGACTATGATGAAGCCGTGAAAATTGCCCGCAAAGAGGTCGATACCAAAGCCAGGCCGTCCATCAAAGGCAAAATCGAAAATTTCGCAGCTTATGATGTCGTGTTTGTCGGGTTTCCCAACTATTGGGCAACAGCTCCGATGTCTGTGCTCACTTTTCTTGAATCTTATGATTTTTCCGGCAAAACGATTGTTCCATTTGTAACTCACGAAGGCAGCGGTTTTGGCAGAAGTATCTCTGATATTGCGAGCTCATGCCCGAAGGCAAAAATGCTCGATGGTCTGGCAATCAGGGGCAGTGATGCAGATTCTGCTGAAACCAGAGTTCCTGAATGGCTCAAAAAGCTTGAATTCTTAGAATTGGAAAAAAAGTGAACTCAGCTTGTCTGGTGATTACAAAAATCAGTGGAGGTTTGTATGGGAATCGGTTTTTCTGAACTGATTTTGATTCTGGTGATCGTTCTTGTGGTATTTGGCCCTGGTAGATTGCCCGAAATCGGCAAGGCGCTCGGTGGAGGTATCAGGGAATTCAAAGATTCACAGCGATCTCTGACTGGTGATTCTTCAGTCAAAGCCGGAAAAGAAAATACAGACGAAGACGTTTCTAACGGCTAAAATAAATTTTTTGCAGAAGATTTCGGGGGCTGCCGGCCAGGGAATTGAATCATGAGGAGAGCAAAATGAGCGAAAACAAGCCTGATAACAGGCGAAGAGACTTTCTGAAGCTTATGGGAGCATTTTCGGTCGGTTCTCTGATTCCTTTAACCGGCTGTGGCAGCGCAAGTGATTCGGGCAGTAATCCGATTTCAGGCCCGGTTCCTGTCGATGCTATGACATACCGGGCAAACCCGAAAACCGGTGATAAGATTTCCCTGCTTGGCTATGGCTGCATGCGTCTGCCGAAAATTCCAAAAACCGAGGCGCCTGAAGGCGACAACGATATCGACCAGGAAGCAGTCAATGCTTCGGTAGATTACGCGCTGGCGCACGGCGTCAACTACTTCGACACTTCACCGATGTATTGCAAGGGCGAATCTGAGCGCTCGACCGGTATTGCGCTGAGTCGCCACGCCCGCGACAAATTCTTTATCGCTACCAAACTGTCGAATTTTCGCAATTTTACCAAAGAAGCATCGATCGAGATGTATAACAATTCATTCAAGGCGCTGCGGGTCGATTATCTCGATTATTATCTGCTGCATGCGCTTGGTATGGGTGGTATCGACACTTTTAAAAATCGCTATCTCGACAATGGCATGCTCGATTTTCTGCAGAAAGAACGCGAAGCCGGTCGTATTCGCAATCTTGGCTGGTCTTTTCACGGTAATGCCGAATCTTTCGATCACTTTCTTGCATTCGATTTCAAATGGGATTTCGTGCAGATTCAGGTAAATTATATCGACTGGGAGTTTCCGCAGGGCATGAACACCGTTTCTGCCAAATATGTTTATGACGAACTCACGAAAAGAAATATTCCGGTCATCATCATGGAGCCCCTTCTGGGCGGTCGCCTCGGTCGACCTCATTTCAAGGTGCAGCAGATGCTCAGACAGGCTGAGCCAGAAAAGAGCTTCGCGTCCTGGGCATTTCGCTTTGCCAGTACGTCGCCGAATGTTCTCAGCGTGCTCAGTGGCATGACTTTCATGGAACACCTGCAGGACAATATTCGCACTTTCTCGCCACTGAAGCCTTTGAATGAGAAAGAATACGCTTTGCTCGCCGAAGCGGCGAAAATTATGGCGCAGTATCAGAACGTTATCTGTACTTCTTGTCAATACTGCATGCCATGCCCTTATGGCATAGATATTCCCGGCGTTTTCGGCCATTACAACCGCTGCCTCAATGAAGGTCATTTTCCGGTAAACGAACAGGACCCGGATTATCAGAAGGCCCGCCGCGCCTTTCTGATCAGCCTTGATCGCAATGTCGAAAAGCTGCGCCAGGCCAATCGTTGCACCGGCTGCGGCATCTGCATGAAAGAGTGCCCCCAGAGCATCAGAATTCCCCAGGAAATGGAAAAAATTGACCGCTTTATCGAAAAGCTCAGAGTTCAGGGAAAGGGGGCGCTATAAAATGCAGAGAAAAATACGCATTGCTTTAGCAGCGATCTGCTTTGTGCTTCTGACACTTACATTTCTGGATTTTTCCGGCACTGCTTACCCCTGGTTCGGGCTGCTGGCGAAGATGCAGTTTCTGCCTGCACTGCTGGCGCTCAATTTCGCGGTTGTCGGATCGATTATTTTATTGACGTTTGTTTTCGGCAGAGTCTATTGTTCAGTCATCTGCCCGCTCGGGATTTTTCAGGATATCGTTTCATGGCTTGCGGCCAGAAGAAAGAAGAGGCGTTTTTCTTATCATGCGGCTCTTCCATGGTTGCGCTATACAG
>JAKQKW010000194.1 GCA_029560455.1 Candidatus Rifleibacteriota bacterium | reverse complement strand
TACAAGGTCGAAGGCCTGCCGGCAGGCACGACAGTCAGCGTCAAAATGACTGCCGTTAACAGCAGCGGAGTTTCTGAAACTTCTGAGCCTATCATAATTCAGCTGGTGCCATCGTCACCGGTTCTCGCGGTGGCGGCCGTTTCATCATATTCATGCACCCTTACCTGGTCGGTGGCAAATGGCGCAACTTACTACAAAGTCTATCTCAATAAAAGTTATGCCATTATGAATGTGCCGGCCACTATCAATACCGTAACCCTGACCGAGCACATAACCGCCGGAACCACAGCTACATATACAGTTGCCGCCGCCAATGGAACAGGCGAATCCGGTCATTCCAACGAGGTGGTCGTTAGTTTTACCGCAAATTCTGCATCGATCCGTGAGCCGGGTGATATGGGCGCAGTTCAGGCTTCTCTCTATCAGTTCAACGACCAGCAGCTGCCCGAATCAATGCGAGGAAAACCGCTGGTCTGGGTCTACTTTCCGCCCGACCTGGTCGGCCCCGAGCTGGCTCTCGAGGTTTCGTTCTTTGAATCGCTGACACGCCTGCCTGAAATGTCAGGGGTAAGCTTCATCGGTGCCTTTACGCGCGAGACGGTAGAAATAACCACAAAAGATGCGAAGAATGTTTCCTGGAAAAAGGCTCAGAAAAATGCAGATATCCGTATTCCCGGCTGCCTGCCGCTGGTTCGTTTTTATGGCTCTGATGGCATTCTGCGCAACTCGATCCGTATTCCGATGGCAATTATCAGCCCAGACGAAATTTATCGTGAACTTCCAGAAAGTATAGAAAAGAACAGCGAAATGCTGCAGCTCTACCAGGAAAGCCAGGAACGCTTCGACTCCCTGCACACACCAGAAAAATAATCCAGATACTGCCCGCCGGCATTTTTATTGCGGGCATAACTGCACTAAAGAAGAACCGTAAGAAAAAAATCAGGCGGCCGAGGGGCCGCCTGATCTTGCACAATTACCCAGGTGGGGCAGGAACTTATTTTTCGCTTACCTGCAGCACAAAGCTTTCTGAGTGGCTGTTGAATTCGGGTGCATACATGCACTGAATCTCGGCCATGCCGGTCTGATAAATGCCGGCATGCTGCACGCGCAGCTCATACTCGAAAACGTAGGTGCCCTTGGGCAGATAATCGATGTAGAAGTGGGTTGCAGTATCTTTGGTCGCTTCGTAGTAAGCCAGGCCGTCCTGATACTTGTAGCGTGAAATGACGTTGGTCGGTTCCATGCCGGCGCCGCGCTGGTCTTTCATGTGAATGTATTCCATGTCGCGGTCGCTGCGCAGCTCGATTCTGACGACCACCAGGTCGCCCACTTTCAGAACGCCTTCAACCGGCTTGATCGTCGGGCCGGCATCGGTGTCGGTTTTGACGAAAAGCGTCTTTTTCAGCTTCAGGTTGGTTTCGTGCGGCGTGATTTTGCTCATGTCTTCGAGATACTGCCAGTGAACGGCGCCCCAGGCGACGCCCTGATCTTCTTTGACCATTTCGATATCGCCCATTTCGGGTTTGACTTCAGAACCGGCGTAGATCTTCTGATAATAGCCGGTGCCAGCTTCGACCTTCTCGGGCTTCACTTCGTTGCCGCCAAGAACAACTTTGACCAGCTTGTCAGAAGCCAGCAGATTGGCGCCGCGCAGCAGCAGAGCATAAACCGCATCGGCAGTCGCTTTGGTCGTCTTCCAGTTCTGGGTCTGCTTCTGCTTCAGCAGCCAGACTTTGCAGTCTTCGACCGCCACGTCGTCTTTCGCGACTTCGGTCAGCATTTCGATCATGACCGCCTGCGTTTCGATTTCGGCGCGGTACCACCAGAACGAAATCTCGTTTTCGCGCCAGAAACGGCCGAGTTCCGGGTCGGTGACGCTGCGTTCAAGAGCGCTCTTGACGATGGCAGCGGGAACCTTCGTGTCGCCAAATCTCTGCAGTGCGAGAGCCATGTGCCCCTGAGCCAGTCGCGAGCCGACATCGAGCCATTTGTTTCTGGCTTCGTCAAGGAAGAATTCAACGGCTTCCTTGCTGCCCGCAGGTATCGGGCGCTCTTTCAGGAAAAAGCTGCGGCCATAAAGATACATCGCGTAAGTCGGGTTGATATTGGTGCGCTTCTGGTAGCCGGGGTGTCTGATGATCTCGCGGTATTCCTTGTCGATCCAGCTGTCGAGGTATTCAAGGGTGCGCAGAGCCATCTTTACATCGATATCGACGCCAAGATGTCGCATACGGCCAAACCCGGTCATTATATACAGAGTGATATACGAGTTCGGATACCCTCCCGGGAACCACGGGAAACCACCGTCAGAAAGCTGCATTTCGCCAAGCTTTTTCATTGCCCGGGTCATTTCCTGTTCGAGGCGGTTGGTGTCAAACAGCACTCCGATCTTGTGCTTCTGTTCTGTTTCGCTCTTGGCATCAAGAACCCACGGGGTTTCGAGCAGGGTCACGGCCTTGAGATGCTCGTTTTTTTCAAGGTTCGAATAAAGTGCCTTGCCGCCGTTGGCTTCGTCGGCTTTCCAGGTATCGAAAACCTTTTTGATTTTCGGATCTGAATTGGCAATGAATGATGCGAGATAGTTGGCATAGATGCGGTTGAAGATCTGTTCAGAACATTCGTGCGGGAATTCCATCAGATACGGAAGCGCCTGCACCGCATACCAGGCCGGGTTAGAGGTGACTTCGACCGTCAGGCCCTCATGTTTGAGGGTATCAGACTGTTTCGATTCAACCAGCTTTTTGAAGGTGAATTTTTTCGTTTCAGGGCCTCTGATCGGCAGCGGCAGTGATTCGGTCACGAAAATGCGCCGTGACAGAATCGAGACCATACCTTCTTCGCCGTCAGAAAGCGATTCGGTGGCACCAACCACCTTGTATTTGACGATGCCGGGTGTTTCGGGAACATTTAGTTCCCAGCCGAACGAACGTGATTCACCGGCCGGAACGCTGAATTCGAGAGTATCCTTGTCGAGTTTGAATTCGGCGTTGCGATTCGCATCACTGACCGGGTCAAGCATGCTCAGGCGCAGTTTGCCCTTCTGTTCCTTGTCTGAGAGGTTGGTAACTTTTGCAGTGAAACGCAGCTTGTCGCCTTCACGCAGAAATCTCGGCGGATTCGGCTGCACCATCAGATCTTTCTGAGTGATGGTTTCGCCGGTGATGCTGCCGGCCTGCAGTTTGCTGCC
>JAKQKW010000192.1 GCA_029560455.1 Candidatus Rifleibacteriota bacterium | reverse complement strand
CCTCCGGGCAACCTCGCTTTGAGAAACAATCCGGAAGGACCCGCATTAAATCGGAAAAATCTCAACTTATAAAAATATTTATTTATTTTTTTTTAAAAAATCCCCATGCGCAGAGTAGTGTTAATATGCACGCATAGTATTAATAAATATCATTAACAACAAGCCCGTCTTATCCCCCCCCCGCCTGGCATCGTCGCACTCAGACCCGATAGCCCAACGCCGTCCACGGCTTACAAACAAAGCCCCCCGCCTCGCCACGCAGCACAAGCCCCCCCCCTCTTTTTTTCAAAACGACCTAAAAGCAAAAAGCCCGGCGCTTGGCCGGGCTGTCTGTCTTATCGCTTAACGTGCGGGTTATGCCTGCACTCGCTGCAGGGGTATTCGTTTTCATCGATGTTGATGTGCTTGCAGATCTTACAGGGCTGGCGTGGTTCGAAATGATCTTCGGTAGACCCCACCCCCCTGTTTTTTCCACCTTTCTACAGCATCAAAAAATATCCAATCTTTCGCTCTGCCGGCCGCCTCAGCTGTCATTAACGATGCGCTCCAGCCGGGTAACTCTAGCCCGCGCGTCAATCAGCTTTGACTCTGACAGCTCAAGCGCGGTTTTATACGCAAAAAAACGGGCTCGGGCTGCTTGGCTCTCTGACAGCTCAAGCGCCTCTCTCATCTGCTCGATCAGCTTGTCTTTGCGCTCGATCTCAGCCCTCAACTCTTTAATTTTGCGCTTATCGGCTCGCTTGATCTCTGCCTCTAATATCTCTCGTGCTGCCCTTGTCAGTGGTTTGCTCATTCACTCGCCCCTTTCTGCCAACCATTTGGCAAAAGCTTTTAAATCGAGTTCTTCTGTCCTCCAGCCCTTTAACCCTCTGTTTGTTCCGTGAAATATTCTGCCATGAGCGCAAACCACAACGTGAAAGCCCGGCTGAAACGTGAATAAAAGCCGCCCGCCGTGACGCTTAAGCAATTTTAGCGCATATAAAATGCACATCACTCGCCCCTTTCTGCCGCTAATAATGCGGCATTGCATTGCTCAATGTCTTTGTCAACGACAATGCTGCTCTGCCCCGTCATTTTGTATGTATGCGGGTATTTTCGTAGTGTTTTCAGCGCAAGTTTAAGCTGCTCGATCGTGCTATCGTGCGCCCGTTCAATAACGGCGAGTCTGGCCCGCGCCTCGGCAAGCTCGGCCTTTAGTTGTTCAATATGCTCTTGCTGCATGATCTCGAAATCGGTGGCGCTCCTGGTTGCGGTCATCGGGGGTTGCGCCGGCCCGATCTGGCTATTTTGAAAGCGACGGCGATTATCATGGATGTTCATGGCCTCCAGCCTCCGTGTATGAATTTTCGATAGATAGTCCGCTCGTATTCCCTGCACATCCGGCAGTCGATGCCGGGGCAGTCTGTGCAATCGGCGGGTTGAAACATGTGCTGCATACACACTATTGGCTCCTGGTAACTCATGGCGTGACTACCACATATGGCGCAGTTGCCGAAATGTGTGGGCAATTCAGGGTAACCGTCTTTTCCCCGTGATTCTCTGTCTCTCATACTTCCCCCTTTGCGGTCATATTCAGCCACGAACGAACGGTGCCTAACTGCGTTCGCAGTCTTGCTATTTCGTGATTATGACGTTCCATATCTTTGAGATACTGTAACTCCTCGGCTGCGAGGTCGTTTACAATTCGATCTAAAAAATTAATCATTGCTTTGTGATTTGCTGCTTCACTCATTCGATTTTCTCCTCCGATTCTTTTACCAAATGCCGAAACAGGCCGGAAGTCGGCCAGTCTGACGGCATTTTTCGCAACATGCAGAATCTTGCGGTTGTTGACGCCTGCACTTCGTTCAGTTCGCAGCTTTCACACTTTTTGCTTTTGCAAAGCTGCGACAGAAGCCTGAGCGCCTCTATCGTATATCTATAATTCATACTTTTCCTTTCAATCTTTTAATCTTCCGCTGCCTCCGCAGCTCCCTTGCCAGAATCTGTCTGCAGTCGCGCAGCATGACGTTTGCCGAATAGGGCAAAAGTGGGTGTGATTTTGGTATTCTAAGATTCAATCCACGCCTCCCATTCTTTCCGGCTCCATTCCCGGCCTTTATACCAGTGGGCGCCGCATTTTGAGCAGTAGTAATGACGCTCTACGCCTAAGCCCTGGGTCAGGTCGCGTTTTTCGGCATGGTTGCAGTTAGTTATCATCCACCTCCCCCGCGTATCTGGCTTGCAATCTCAGTTTCAGCGTTTTAACTTCGGTTTCCAGTTCCATGACTCTTTCGCGCAACAGCTCATTTAGCGCCTGCTCGTGTTTCAATGCTCGTTTCAATACTTCTGTCATTTCTTCGTCTCCCATCTTTTGCACCCGCGCAGGTCTGGCAGCCGCCAGCCGTTGCAGGTGTAGTGTCTCAAAGCCGCATTGTAGCGGCAGAACCGGCAGGTTTTGCAGTTCATTTTCTCAGCCTCCCCTGCAGTCTAACGATTTTTTCAGCGCGTGCCTGGTCGATAGCATCGTTGCCGTAAATCATTCGCAACTGCACGCACATAATTTCAGTATCAGCGAGTTCGCCGATAATCTCGTTGTAATCGCCTTCGCCTGCCAGGAATCGGCTTATTGCTGCCGCCGCCTCTGCGAATTCCTCTGCCGCCTTCGCCAGTTGCCGGTTAATGCCGTGTTTGTTGATGACCTCGCGACAGATTTCCGATTCATCGACCCCTGTCGTTGCATGTTTCGGCGCCGGCCTGGCGTGAATAGTGTCTGCCGCCGGCTCTGGTATGTCGATCTGCTTTTTTGCTATCGGCACGCCGAGCGTCTCATATTGCCTCCTGATCTGTGGCTTTTCGTAGCATTTCCAGCACAAACCGCGGGCGGCCAGCTTGTCAATCCGCTTGCAGTGTTTGCATTCTTTTGCGTCTGGCTTCATTTCGTTCTGCAGAGCCTTTTTTTTGTCTTCCCGGCGTTTGATGCCGTTTTTTACTGAGCAACTCATGCAGATAGTCTTCTCTGCCAGTGCCGGGCGCTGTTTGCACTGCTGGCATGTTTCGATTTCGGCTTTGCATTTATCGCAGACTCCCGGCGCTGTCGCGCCCTCGATGACATTGCCGCAGCCTGATCGCGTGCAAAAAAACTCAGGCTTTGCCAGCCAGTCGGCTTCATGCTGGCATCTGACGCACATATCACCAGATCGAATTTTACACCCGCATTTTTTACAATTTTGCATTCGCTCGCCTCCTTCGCATGTATTCACGGTTGTATTTTCGCAGCCTTTCGGCGTTATCTTTCCGGTAATTGATCTGGTATTCCGCGATTTTTGCCGCTTTTCGCTGGCAGCATTCGGCCTGTGATTTATACAGGCATTTGCTGCAGACCTTGCGGCCCTCTGTTGCGGACTTGCCACATTTACAGGTATTCACAGCAACTCCACCCCCGTTTTCGGATAAAACCGCAGATGCAGGCCTGTCAGAGTTCGAAACTTGAGACAGCCGGTCTGACAAGTCATCGGATCGATAAATTTACAAAATTCGCTGCACCAGTGGTTAATAGTCGACGG
>JAKQKW010000302.1 GCA_029560455.1 Candidatus Rifleibacteriota bacterium | reverse complement strand
GACTTTATGAAGTATCAGCGCGATGTTTACCCGCCGTTGAACGGCGTGCCGGGAATTGCAGCCGCCGCTTACGATGCCGAAAGGTTTCTCGTGCCAAGGGCCGAGGAAATGCGCAACTGCGCCGTCAAGGGCCTGCACCCTCACGACGAAATGGGGATTTTCTTCGAAGAAAACGGCCAGTATGACCCGAACAGCAGCCCTGACAACTGCTATTTCATGGGCAACCTGACCGGCATAACGGTTTATGATTCAAACCTGCTCTCGAACAGAATCACCCATAAGCTCGACCTGCGCAAATGCGACAACACCGCCGAAGAACAGGAAGCGATGGAAAAATTCCTGTTCAAACAGGTTGGTGGTGCCGCCAGCGGCGTTAACGAAACCGACAAACCAGGTATCTTCCTGATCACGCGACGCAATGGCGTCAGCGACAGTTACGCTGATGCGCTCGTCTTTTCAAGTCGCCCGGTCAAGCTGGTTAAGCCTCTCATAGTCATTGTCGACAAGGGCAGCCTGATTCTGCGCCATGACATTAACGGCACCATGACCGACGGGGCGCCGGCAACTCTCTGTTCAATGGCTCTGATCAACGGGCATTTCTTCATCGACGGAGCCGGAAGTGCCAGAACTCTGCACGCCAGTCTGGCTTCGCTGCACCCGTCTTCCGGTCGACTGCTCAGACCGCCAACCGTGAGCGTCAGTTCACCCGGGCAGTTCAAAATTCATGGCGGACTGGCCCTTACCGAAATCGGCCTTTACGAAAACCCGATGAACGACCCGCTCAATCATCTCGGCACGACAATGAGCCATTTCACAGAAGGCGGCGAGGTTCATTACAATCCGCGTTTCAATCCTTCCGGCCCAACCGCCGTTGATTCAAGGATCTTCGTTCTCGAAGACACCGCCGGCAAACTAAGCATCGAAGGAGCCGGCTCATGAACGCAAAAAACGGCCTGTCCATGGTAGAAATCATGGTTGCAGTAGTCATCATCGCCCTTTCAGTCGGGCCGCTGATCGGCCTGCTGAGTTCTTCAAACCGTATGAGCAATGCTTCTATCTACGAAGAAATGGCCGTACATTACGCCAGGGAAATTTCTGACCAGCTTCTCAGTCTGAGCCCTAAATTCTCTGATATCGTCAATGACGCCAGAACCATGACAGGCGATTCGACACTTACCCTGGCCGCAATTCTCAATGACGCCACCTTCAAAAGCAAACTTGAGGAACATGCCGACGAGTCTTCGGCACTGCCGTTGTATGCCAGCGGCAACCAGCTGCCGGTGCGGTTGATCGTCTCGCCGCTCGATAAAGCCTTCAGTCGGCGCCGCATTACGGTAAGCGAGTTGAACACCAGCAGCAACAGCGTTTTAAAGACTGACAGATACTGGAAAGTAAAAATCGAACTGGCCTGGAAAGACCCGAATTCCGGGCGCGACACCCCGCGCGAGGTTGTCATGGCGATCTTTCTCAAGGAAGGATAAGGCGGATGATCAACAAAAACCGGCAACGCGGCTTTACTTTCGTCGAGGCAATGATCGTCACGGTCATTGCCTGCAGCCTGATGATCGTCATTCAGAGCCTGTTTTCGCACACCGTCAAAGTCACGATGAAAGGGCAAGACAACCTCGACTCAATTAGAGCCGCCAGTCAGCTGTTTTCGAGCCTGCGCCGCGACATGCTGCAGTTCGTTTCGCTGTCGACCGGTGGCGCCAGAGCAACCATCGCACTCGGCAACTCCGAGATTCCTGATACGGCGACTTTTTCGACGATCCTTACCCTGAAAAAGCAGACCGATCGCATTACCTACACACTGGTCGAAAATGGCGGCAAAAATTACATCGAGCGGGTGCTGCAGACCCCATCAAATCCTGCGCCACAGCGCAAGCTCTTCGGGGTGCCCCGCATGAAGGACTTTGGTGTTATCTATCTGCTCAGCCCTAACAAGATAAATTCACTCGTTAAAAACGTCGGACAGCTGCTGGTAAAAGTAACGGTCGATTCAGAAGATACAAGGTTTCCGTCAAAGGAAGTAAAGCTGACTTCTGTGTTCTTTTCTGACCGTCTTGCTGACAGCGACTGGAATTATCTCGATTTTTAAAATTTTTGCAACCTTTACACCGGTTCAGGCATATTGAAAATTAGTTGAGGTGGAAACTAAAATGAAAACAGAAAGCTCGAAACTCAAAGCTGTTTTACTGTTGACCGCGTTGAACCTGCCGGCCATTTTTGGCTCTGCTGTCTGCTCGGCGCAGGTCGCTTCTTCGAGCCAGTCGACGAATGCCACTGAACCTGTACAGGTCGAAAACAGCTCAACCCAGCAGCAGAAAGACGGTTTTTCTGCGACTTCGCAGGCGAAGACCAATGACCCGCAATATACCCAGAGCCCTGATTGTATGAGTCTTCAGGAAATCATCGAAGTTTACAACAAACGCTTTTGCCCCCCTGAAAAACCAATTGAAGAGATCACCGACTTTACCATGGCCCGTCTGGTCAAAGCCGAAATGATAAAACGAACCGATCTCGACAGATACCGTGATCTGATAATGGTCAACGGCAAGGTCTACACAAAAAAAGACCCGAAAGGTGATAACCAGCAGCCTGATCCGAAGCCAGTCGGCAAGGCCGGTAAAAATCTGCTGGGTGACCTGAAAGCCGCCTGTGAGCAACTCGAGCAAAAGCAGACCCGCGGCGAATCAGACGGGAACAAAAAGCCCGAGCAGATTCTCGAACTGAAAAGGCGCAGAATCACTTATCGAGACAAAGAAAATCAGCTGCGCGAAATGGAAGTCTATTCGCCGCCGAAGTTTCCGGCCAAAAAGAAGCCGCTGGCCGGTAAAAAGGGCAAAAAAGTGCCCGATTACGCGACTTCGATTCTCGTTCCCAAAAATCAGCAGGGTAACAGCAAGGATATATCTGCATTTGACAGCATGCCGTCAGCCGATGCCTGGGTTGATGACAACGATGCCAAAAGCAGCAGATGATTTACACAGGAGGAGTTCAGAAAATGGTTAAAAAATGGTTGTCTCTCGTTCTGGCCGTGATGATGGTGATTACCTCATTGCCGGCTTTTGCCCAGACTTCAG
>JAKQKW010000163.1 GCA_029560455.1 Candidatus Rifleibacteriota bacterium | reverse complement strand
TTTCGTCATGCTCGAGGGGGGACTTGAACCCCCACACCCTTGCGGGCATAAGAACCTGAATCTTACGTGTCTGCCAATTTCACCACCCGAGCGTGGTAGGCTTATATTAGCAGGTTTGCCCGTCTTTTGCAACACTTTTTTAGAAAAAAACCTGATCAGGTAAGTATAAGACTTTCAAGGTCACTTCGACAAAGCCCGGCGACCGCAGCGTCATTCGTAGCGCAGGGCTTTGACCGGGTCGAGCGTCGAAGCTTTGGCAGCCGGGAAACTGCCGAAAATAATGCCGACGCTGATCGAAACGAAGAAGGCGATCAGAACAGATGAAAGCGGAATCGCGGTGGTCCAGCCGGTGTAAAGGGCAATCAGCCACGAGATGGCAACGCCGGCAAAAATACCGATCAGACCGCCAAGCACGCTGATCAGGGTGGCTTCGACGAGAAACTGCACGACAATATCGCGTTTTGAGGCGCCAAGAGCCCGTCTTACCCCGATTTCGCGGGTTCTTTCGTTGACAGAGGCGAGCATGATGTTCATGATGCCGATACCGCCGACAAGCAGTGAGATGCCGGCAATCAGGGCCATGACGAGATTGAACAGATTCTGAGTTTTCTGGCTCTGCTGCAGAATTTCGAGCGGCACCTGAATTTCGAAATCATCAACGTCTGAATGTCGCCGTTTCAGCATCGCCGCAATTCTGTCGCGGGCGGCCAGCAGGTCGTAACCGGGCCTGACCTCGACCCAGATACTGTTGATCTCGTGATAAAGATCTTTATCTTCGACCGGCCAGCGTTCTAGACGCTGCAGACTGCTTTTGACGGGGATGTAAACGTCGCGGTCATGGTCGCGGCGTTTGATCGCCAGTTTGCCGCTGCCGGCGCCCTGCTGCTTCATGACGCCAATCACCTTGAAGCGCACCCGCTCGATCTGAACAACCTGCCCAACTGGCTCAACCAGGCCGAAAACCTCGCTCGCCACGCCGGCACCGAGAACGGTAACCATGGCAGCATTAGCCTGTTCCTCGTCAGTAAAAAAGCGGCCACGTTCGACTTCGAAACGGGAAGCGGCAAGAAAATCATCGCCAACCCCGACAATCTTGACCAGGGGCTTGGTGTTTGCAACGTAAAAACCGTATTCGTCGATTTTTTCAGGAACCGCCAGCTCGATAAACGGGCACGCTGACGCCAGAAAAGCGACATCGGTCATACGCAGACCGCGGGCCTGCTTTTTTAAAGCCTCGGCCAGCCGCTCACCCTGAATTTCGACTGAACTGATGCGAATGCTGCTGTCGCCGAATTTTTTAAGTTCTTCAAGCGCTTCGCGCTCGGCGCCGGCGCCGATCGAGACCATCGCGATAACCGCGCCAACCCCGAAAATGATGCCAAGCATCGTCAGGAAGGTTCTGAACGGATGATCGAGCAACCCGGTAAGTCCTGTCTGAACCTGTTCAACCAGCCGCATGAAAGACCTCCTGCAGCGATTTTTCAATTTCCGGGGGCAGAGCCGAAATCAGCGGACGATCGACAGTTTCGTTTTTTTCAATGCGCCCGTCGCGCATTCTGATGATGCGGCCAGCGTGGCGTGCCATGTTTTCGTCGTGAGTAACCATGATGATGGTCATACCCTGGCGGTTCAGCGCCTGAAAAATGCCGATAATTTCAAGACCGGTGCGCGAGTCGAGGTTGCCGGTCGGCTCGTCAGCCAGCAGTAAAGCCGGCGAATTTACCAGCGCCCGGGCAATCGCCGCACGCTGACACTGCCCGCCCGACAGCTCGGCAGGAAAATGCACAAATCTTTCACCAAGGCCGACGGCCTGCAGCATCATTTCAGCACGCGCACGCCGCCGTTCAGCCGGAATCTGTGCATACAGCATTGGCAGTTCAACGTTGCGCACAAGATTCATACGCGGCAGCAGATGAAACGACTGAAAAACGAAACCAAGTTCGCGGTTGCGAAAGTCTGAGCACTGCTGATCGTCCATCTGATCCAGGCGGCGACCGTTGATGCTTATCTGGCCGCCGGTCGGGCGGTCCATGGCACCAAGAACATAGAGAAGCGTAGATTTGCCAGAGCCCGACGGCCCCATGACCGCGACGAACTCACCTTTGCCAATATTGATATCGAGGCTGTCGACGGCTTTGACGCAGACATCGCCGGCCTTGAAATGGCGCTGCAGCTGTTCGGTTTTAATCATTGACGGGCTCCATGAGAAGAATCTCGTCGCCTTCCTGCAAACCCGAGGCAACCGCGCAACCGTGCAGACCATCGGCAAAAAGCAGTTGCACCGGTTGCATTTTGCGCTCAGGCGTCACGATACAGCTGGCAGTCGCGGTTGGCAGAAGCGCATCGAAAGGCACAAACATAGTGTCAGCGAGATCATAAAGTTTGAATTCAACCTCACAGCTGCTACCCGGCCGAATCGAAGAATCGGTCTCGACCTTGCCGGTTGCGGGATCGGCAAGTGCAATAATGACGCTGACGGTTGCATCCTGGCGTTTGCGAAATTCGGTGACCGCGACAATGCCAACCGAATCGACCCAGCCACGCAGGCTGCGGTTAGAATTGCCCTTGAGCAGAATTCTGACCTCATCACCCCGCTTGATAAAGCGGGCATCCATCTCGGAAACAGTGCAGTGGATCTGCAGATTACCAACATCGGCAACCTGCATGAACGGAATGCGGGCGTAAATACTGTCGCCGACCTTGGCTTTGCCCAGACCACCGCCAGCTTTGTTGAATTCATTGAGAATAACCACACCATCGACCGGAGCTTTGATGCTGGCCGATTCGATTTCCTCTCTGGTCTGCGCAAGCGAGATTTCCAGCCCTTTTATTTCTGCCTCAAGCAGGCGGGCGGCCCTATCATTACGAAGAGTGGTCAGTTCGCCCTCGAGTTGCGCCTTTTCCAGTTCAACTTCGGCCTTTCTGACATCGAGCTCAGAAAGCTTTACCGAGCGTTCGGTCGGTCCCGATTCCTCGAGACGCAGTTTGTAGGCCGTAATTTTTTCATCTTTTCTTATTTCAGCAAGTTCGGCCTCGGCCTTTAATGACTCCAGTTCAGAGCTGAGGCCCTTTTTGCGCAATTCAGCAAGGTGCGCAATTTTTTCCTGCGCCAGGGAAATTCTGGCCTGCAACACCTCAAGCGAGCGTTTCAGATCGATTATCTTGTCTTCTTCGCGGCTCTTGAGAAGAGCAGCGTGCTTCAGTCTCGCGACTTCCCAGGCGCCTCTTTTGACCTCGATGCCCTTCCCGGTCTTTTCACGTTCGATTGCATTCTTCTGCAGCTGCAGCTGATATTCCTCGTTTTTCTTTTTCAGCTCAATTTCGCTGTCGCGGGCACTCTGAATCAGCTCCTCGCAGTCGATCATCGCCAGCGGGTCGCCGGCCTTTATGGTTTTGCCTTCTTCGGCAACCTCACTCAGCTTGCCATCGAGACTGGCAACGATAAAAGAGGCGCTGGCCGGTTTGACATCACCGGAAGTACTCATCAGACGCTTAAGACTCTGTCGAACCACTCTGGTTTTGCGATTGCCAGAAAACCGCCTGAACAGATCCGAGACGAAATCATAACAATAAACAGTACCGGAAAAGCCCAACATCAGGTTTGCCGGATATGAAGCAATGTTTGCCTTCAGAGTGACCTGAGTTCGCCCATCCGGTTTTGCCTGGGGAATTTCGAGAGCGACTGGCACCCGGGTCGAAAAGATACAGGGAAAAACCATTTCCGGCAATGCATCCGGCCTGTAAAAAAGTGGGGTGGTCGAACTTACCAGTCGTGCATCACGCTGATCGAGCGGGAAATTTACGCCATTGAGCTTGTCGTCAACCAGCTTGAGAAAGGTCAAACCCGGGTAAACCTGGGCCCCTCGACGCAGTTTGAGCAGCTGTGAACCATCGTAGGTTTCGCCATAGAGCAAAACTCCAGACACCGGCGCACGTATTGTCAGCGAAGCAAGCTCGTTATTTACTTTGGTAACCGTGTCTGAAACCTGCTTATGAGTTCTGGTCGACTGGTTCAGAGCCATCTGATAATCAGAAAGATTGCGGGGCGCCGTAAAACTGGCAAGTTCACTGCCCAGCTTCGCTCTCTCAAGCGCCGACGAAGCTTCGAAAACTTTTTTTTCGTCGGCGAAACGGTCGATGTAATCGATGAGCCGGTGCGTAAGCGAAGCGGTCAGAGTGTGGATTTTGAGATCCTTTTCGTGATCGGCGAGTTCCTGGCGGGCAGAAAAACCTCGCTCTGACATTTTTTCGGAGGCATCAAACTGCTTATGCAGCATCAGTCCTCTGATTTTGCCGGCCCGTGCCGCCTCTTCCTGTTCGACCAGTCTTAACCAGTCACGACCTTCGACCGCCCGGTCATATTCTATCTGCCGTCGGTCAAGCTCTATGGCCGCCAGATCCAGATTTTTCTGTTCGATACGGCCGGCAAGGGCAAGAATCGCCTTGTCGCCTTCCATGGTAATTACACTCTTTTCGAGCTCAGACTGCTCCTTTTTCAGGGTCTGCTGGCGATTTCCGGCCGAAAGCTTCGCAATTTCCTGACCAGCAGCAACCGCTGTTCCCTCCGGAATCAGCTCGATCACTTCGGTTACAAATGGTGCCATCAGCTGAGTTTCGCGCAGTGAAACAAATTCGCCGCGAACAGCTGGCGCCTGCAGAGCAGCCCTGAATTCTACCGGCAAACTATCGGCCTCTTTCGGTCCGCAGCCTGGAATGATCATCATGGCAGCCAGAAACATTGTCAGTAATGTCAAAAAATGCCTCATGGGTAAAGTATGGTTCCTTCCGGGCCAGGGGGATTTTTCCAGATAAGCCAGTCATGGTTGAAGTCTTCAACCTCGACTGCCACAGTTGAAGCACCGAATACAGACCTGACAACTATCTCGTTTTTTTCCCCCACCCTTTTAACGGCGTCACGCGGTATAAAAACGCCATGCTTTTGAGAAAGAACCACTCTGGCAGTCGCCTTGGCACCGACAAGAAGGCTGTCTGAAGCATTAACGCTGATACTGACCGGAAAAAATCTGACCGCGCTGTCCTGCTTGCCGCGGATTCGTCTTGGAGCCTTGCTTATGGTGGTCACTTCACCAGAAAAGGTCTTGCCAGGAACATTATCAAAAATGATGGTTGCCGAAGCCTTTTCCTGCAGCATATTGGCATCGGCTTCGTCTGCCAGTGATTCGAGATAATAGCCGCTTTCGCCCATTACCTGAACGATACTTACGCCCTGCCAGGCATCCTGACCCGGCACGAAACGAAAATGCCCCCACAATATCGGGTGCAGAACTACCCCGCCACGGGGAGCACGCAGTTCTGACTCGCTCAACGTCGCTTTCTCTTCACGAATCTGCGAGCGCACACGCTCGACAATCACCTCGAGGTTGTTCTGGCGGATCTGCGAAGACAGAGAGGCGGCAAGAAGTTCGTTGCCGGCAAGCCAGATTTCACCTGAAGCGACCTGCTTCTGATAGGCAACCCGGGCGATTTCTTCTGAAAGCGGCGGTTCACTGAGATGCTTGACGGCACGAACGGCGTAATCATGTTCGATCTCTCGCGAACGCAGGTCGATTTCGCTGGTTCGCAACGAGAACGGGCTGTCAAAACCTCTGTCTGTGACGTTTTTCTTTAGGGCAAAAATTCTGGCCGCATGTGCAAAACTTATAGAAGCAACCTGCATGTCTGAATGGATTTTCCAGATTTCATCGGCCGTTTTCGGGTTTTTCAGCCACCACTCGTCTTTTTCGGCCTGCAGCAGATTGAGTTTCTTTTCGCTTAGATTCTTCTGCAGCGCCACAACTTCGGCCGGCCCGGCCCGGCGAACATTGTCGAGACGGTCGAGTTCGCCTTCAAGTCTGAATTCACGAGAACGGATGCGTTCACGGGTCATTTCCATGTCTATTTTGACCACCACTTCGCCTGATGCGACCCGCGAACCCTCTTCGGCCATCCATTCGATCTTGCCCCGCCCGAGCTTCAGCCCGACTTCACTGATATCACTTGCCTTGAGTGTTGCCCGCAGGTCGATGTAATGCTCTCTGGTCTCTTCACGGAAATTGTATTCCGGCAGGTTTCCGCCGGCAGCAGGTTTGCTGGAAGAGCTCAGACAACCGGCCGCAAAAACCGCCAGATTGCAGCAGACAACAATCAGAGCAAGCAGCTTATTGTTCATCAGTCACCAGAATTACTTTTTCAGCGTTTGTTGATGAGGTTTCCGAGGCAATTACACCAGTATGCTCTGAAGCAGAAGCGGTCAGCGGCACAATTTTATCCTTAAAGCTACGGCCTCTGACAACGCCGGCGAAGCTGGCAAGGGTGCCGGTTTCATAGCGAAGTCGCAGCCATTCGAGAATCAATCGAGCTTCGCCCTGAATTACCGCCAGACTGGCGTTATCGAACTCCTGCTGATAGCGGGTAAGGTCGAGCAGCGAGATTTTGCCAAGCTGAAAGTTCAGCTGCTGCCCCTCAAGCACCTCTGCCGCAAGCTTTTCAGAGTCTTTCAGCAGAGTCAGATTGCTGCGATGAAATTCAAGTCTTTCAAGAGCATCGGCGAGCGCCAGTCTGATATCGTCACGTTTCTGCTGCAGCCTTGCCTCGAAAGCACGCAGTCGCTCGCGCTGGCCCGAAAAGTCGAGCTTGTTGCCGTCAGGCCCGAAACTCATCGAATAAATCAGCGAGACATCCCAGCTTTTATCTGGCATTTCGGCCGCCAGATCTTCTGAGATACCCCTGCCCTGCTTGCCCCAGCGGGCCCGGGCCGTCAGATCCGGTCGACTCATCTGTCGGGCACGCTCAAATGCGGCCTTCTGCAGCTTATACTGGCTGAGAAAGACACGGTAGTCCGGGCGATTTTTCATCGCCGTTTCTTCAAGAATTTCTGGTGAAAACGATGCCGGGATACACTTTATAACCGGGTCGAACGAAAAGCTGGCTATTTCGCGGTTCCAGGCGAGGTTACCGAGCTGGGCCGCAAGGCGCCGGTCGGTTTCCTGCAGCGACAGTTCCGTTTCAGAATTGCCGGTCTCGGCCTGCTGCCGGCGCATGCTCGCCTGTTTCAGATCAAGTTCGCTGCCAATGCCGTTTTTCAACTTCACTTCGGCCTCTTCGACCAGCGAGCCATAAAAACTCAGGTTCTGCTGTTTGACCAGCTGGCTTCTGGCCACCACCATACGGTTGAAAAGGCTTTGAAAAGATCCATGTAGAACATCGAGAAGCACTGAATCATTCTGTGCCTCGCTTACTTCGTATTCGGCGTGGGCCATACGGCGTTCGAGGGCATCGACCCGGGCGTCGTTGCGCAGCAGACCGTTCTGAATACCAAGATACAGCGATTGAAAATAGCTTGTCTGAGAAGAGCTGTATTCGGTTTTGCTGTTAGTGTAGTCGTAACTGAGCCTGCCAAGCGGGGTGCGCTGCGAAATGCCGGCGCCCGAACCGCGACGGCGGGTGCTGTAATCTTCTTCGAGCCCGGTAATCGGGTTATAGCTGCGGTTCGCCGCCTTGCTGGCGTCACTGCTGTAATAGAACTGCGGCGAAAAAACTTCGAGCGACTTCTGTCTGGCAAACATCGAGCTTTCAAGATCGTGTGCCGCAGCAAGCAGACTGCGATTACCCGAGACAATCTGGTTGGCGAACTTTTTGAGAGGCTCGATCGCAGTCAGTGTATCTGAGGTGCCGGATGCAGCGTTTTCACAGGCTGCCGGGCTGCAGCTGGCGGCAAAAAAGACAAAGGCGGCAACAATCTGTCTGAGGCTCATTTCTGCAGGCGCTCCATGTCGATATTCAAAGTTGTGCGGGTTATGATTTTCATTGCCGGGTTATCAGGCACCGGAATCTGGTATTCGTAAACGATACGGTTACTGCTGTCGTGAATCCATTTTTCTTCGCTGTCAAAGGTGAAGGTGCCTCTGCCGATGCTCTGACTGTCTCTGTCATCGGGATGCCCCGAAAACATTTCGGTCATAAACACCATCAGACGACGGTTTTTGCGGTCGAAACCATTGAAACGATAACGGGTATGAAAAGGCGTTGCCGAACCTGAGGCATCTTCAACCTGCTGCACCCACGAGTCACCGGGCTCAAGTGCATGGTCTGGGAACCGCATCATCGAATGTTCGGCGCCCTGCCAGGCAGCAGCCCCGTCGAGCCAGCGCACATTGCCAAGCGCATCGATCTGCATGACCGAATCAACGCCGGTTTTCGGCAGATGTTCTTTCGACATGCGCGGGTCGGCATGCACATTTTCGATGCGAACTTTGACCACTGCCTGCCCTTCATCACAGGTGACAATCTTCTGGCTGATGTACATATCGATCTTAACAGGGTTGTTCATATCGCCGCCGGGAGTCGAAATATCGACTGCGCCGTTGATGGTAATGCGATAATGCATCTCTTTGCCGGTCGAGAAACCATATCTGAATAAGTATTTGCTCATGGGCGAAGTTTACAGGAATTTTTTAAAAATCGCTACCCCAAAGCACCCCGGTTTAGAATCGTTAAACAATGTTTTAACTCTGCCGATAAGGCAGAGGCTGACAATTCATTATAACCAACGGTGACCGCAAATGATGCTGCGCTTCAGTTTTCTGACCGCCCTGATTTTTCTGCTTCCGATTCTGGCCTCGGCTTCCGCTGCAGATTATGACCTTCTGCTTCAGGGAAACGAGATCGACCTGCTTGTTGGCGCTCCAGCCGGTGTGGTTGAACCGCTCGATACAAGGCGAACCAAACTTTCTGAAGAGAAAAAGGTCGATTACTCAGGGTTTCTCGAAGAAGACTTTCAGTCAGACGCGACTCTGGCCGACCTGGGCTGGATTGATGCTGAAGAGCAACCGGTCGACGAGGGCATGACCGAAGAGCAATACCTCGATCTGGTTAACGAAACCGAAGAGATCGAAAAGACAGAAGAGGATGATGCGGCAAAAACTGACGCAAATTCTACCGATTCCGTTGAAACAGAATTTAAGCTGTGATAATCTGAAGAAAAGTTTTTCAGGAGGGTGACTGCATGTCCCAAATCCGGCGCCGCAAAAAGTATTTTATCAAGCCCGGCTTTCAGAGCAGGTTGACCGCGATTTTCATTCTGATAGTTATTATCGTCGCCAACATTGTTGGTGCACTTGTTTACGGTTTTTCAGTCGAAAAACTTGAAAGCAATCTGGTTGAAGAAGCCAAGCTTCCCGTTGACAGCAAGCAGCTGGGGCAGGCATTGCTGCCGGGGGTCATAATTGCAGAGCTGATCAGCATATTTGTGGTGGCGTTCATCTGTATATTTGTGACGCATACGATAGCGGGGCCGGTGTACCGCATGGAAAAGGTCGTGCGCAACATCGGCGAAGGCGATCTGACCCACTTTATCAAGCTGCGCCCGAAAGATGAACTCAAAGATCTTGCAGATGCGATGAATGAGATGACGATGGGGCTGCGCAACAAGATTATCAGCTTCAAAGAGAACGTCGCCAGTATTCGCGACGGGGTTACTCTCGCCAAAAGCACAGGCAATGTCAGCAAGCTCGATGATGTTCTGAAAAACCTCGAAAGCATGGAAGAATCACTGCTTTCATTCACTCTCGAAAAAGAGCGCCGCGAGCAGAAGGCCGACAGCGAAGAGAGCGCCGAAACCGCCGAAGCCTGATTTAACCAGAAGACTCTTTAAAAACAGAGCCGGTTTGCAAAACCGGCTCTGTTTTTTTGCTTACGCTAATACTTAAAAAAGCCCGGCCGTTCAAATAAAGTGAGTCCAGGAATGGAGCAACTTGTAAAGTCTCGTTCCTAAGGGGGCTGGTCGATTGATCAGGATTTTTAACTATTCCGCTTCCGCTACAAAAAATATTGTTGTTATCTGGAGCGGGCTGTTTTCAATAACCGCCGCCGGCTTTGCGTAAAACGCTGATGGCCGTGTCGCGTGAGGTTATCGGAATACGCTTGATGGCAAAGGGATTGGTTCCGGGCTCATTATAGCCGGAAGCACTGGTAAAGTGCAGTTTATAACCGTTCTGTCGGGCAATTGTCGTAAAATCAGGGTTGTATTTGCCGTATGGCCAGGCAATCGCCTCCGGGCGCTGACCGGTAATAGCCTCAAGGCGCGCCGATGAAAGGCGAAGATCACGGCTGAGAAGGCGCAAAAAAGGATTGTCAGAGGCAGGGCCGAAAGCCTCGAAAATTTTTGTTGTCTCTGTATGCAGGTCGTGCGTATGCGACCCGAAAAAGAAAAAACCCGAGGCGGCCATTTCCCTTATCTGGCTTTCTTCGAGGTAGCGGGCAAACTGCGGCTTGCGGCCAATGCGCGAAGTCACGACAAAAACAGACATAGGCACCTGATATTTAGTCGCGATCGGCAAAGCAAACTGATGAAGACTCTCATAACCGTCATCAAAGGTTATCAGAACCGGCTTTTCTACGTCATTAAGAGCCCCGGCCATAAAAAGACGGGCCTGAGCCAGAGTAAGCGGAGTATAACCGGCATTCTTCAGAGCATGAATATGCGAGTCGAACTGTTCAGGGGTGCAGGAAACGTCAGAACTGACCTTTTCCTGAATGTGGTGATAGACAAGAACCGGCAATACATTAGCCTGAGCCGCCTCGATGTGAAAGGCGGCAAGAACGGCCAGTGCCAGAACCAGCAGACCAGCTGACAGTCTCAGGGTGTAACGAAGGAGCAAAACAGCCTCCAGAAAAAACAAACCGCCCGGCCGAACCGGGCGGTTGTTTTCAATTCAGAACAATCAGAGCCCGGCGAGCTTCTTGATCTCGGCGACTTTGTCGAGTTTTTCCCAGGGGAGATCGACATCGCTGCGGCCAAAGTGACCGTAGGCAGCAGTCTGGCGATAGATCGGGCGGCGCAGGCCCAGATTCTTGATGATTGCACCCGGTCTGAGGTCGAATACTTTGCGAATGATTTCTTCGATCTTTTCGGGGCCGATCTTGCTGGTGCCGAAGGTGTTCACATGCACTGACAGGGGTTTGGCAACGCCGATGGCGTAGGCAATCTGCAGTTCAACACGTTCAGCCAGACCTGAAGCGACGATATTCTTGGCGATATAGCGGCCCATGTAGGCGCCAGAGCGGTCGACCTTGGTCGGGTCTTTGCCTGAGAAGGCGCCGCCACCGTGAGCGGCCATGCCGCCGTAGGTGTCAACGATGATTTTGCGGCCGGTGAGACCGCAGTCGCCCTGTGGTCAGCCAACGACGAAGCGGCCGGTGGGGTTGACGTAGAATTTGGTGTTGGCATCGATCAGTTCAGCCGGAATTACCTGTTTGATGACCTTTTCGATCATGTCTTCGGTAATTTTGGCATGGCTGACAGAAGGATCATGCTGGGTCGAGAGAACGACCGCATCGACTCTGGCAACTTTGCCATTGCGATATTCAACGGTTACCTGGCCCTTGCCGTCTGGTCTGAGATAGTCTACGACCTTGGCTTTGCGCACTTCAGCGAGCTTGCGGCACATTTTGTGGGCATAATAAATCGGAGCGGGCATCAGATCAGGGGTTTCGTTGCAGGCGAAGCCTACCATCATACCCTGGTCACCGGCGCCAACATTGAGGTCTTCATCTTTATCGGAGCTGTCCTGAGCGTGGTTAACGCCCTGGGCGATGTCGGGTGACTGTTCATCGAGAGCTACCAGAACGCCGCAACTCTTGCCATCGATACCGTAATCGGCGTTGGTATAACCGATTTCGCTGATTACCTTGCGGGCAATGGCCTGCACGTCAACGTAGCATTTGGTGGTGATTTCGCCCATAACAATGGCAAGACCGGTTGTTACAGCAGTTTCACAGGCTACGCGACCCTTGGGGTCACCAGCAAGAATCGCATCAAGTACTGCATCGGAAATCTGGTCGGCAACCTTATCAGGGTGCCCTTCACAAACCGATTCAGAGGTAAAAAAGAAATTTTTATTCATCGAGCCCTCCGTAAGCCTTTCGTTAAGTGGCGTGATTATAACAACCGCCTCGGGCTCCGTCAAGCTATTGGAGAAGATTTTTAAGAGATATGAGAAAAACTCGCAACGGCCATAAATAAAACAGACCGCCCGACCAGAAAGCTGGCTGAACGGCCTGTTCCCCGTAACGAACTTCTACCTCTCGGTCGAAACCGCGGCAGACGACTGCATCGTGGCGGATGAAGAATAGAGAACGCCTGTAACCTTACGATAAGCGAAACCGTAGCTCATAACGAAGCCGATAACGCTTGTGATAAGGACCAGGATCAGAGCTATGACTCTCATGAATCCCACCTCCCTGTCACAGTCACCGGGTTTATCGGCAGCATTGCAAATTTGTTGAACGATAATTCACATTACTGTGCTATACTTGCGAAAACCGCCTGCATGCGGGGAAACCTGCCGGCGAATGTTGCTGCCGGCCTTCGTGTCGGTTGACCCGAACCTGTTGTCAGCATATCTATCTCTAGAGAGCGCAGTATGAATCTGGAACAATTTTTTCTCCACCCTCTTCTTCATAGTTTCATTCTGTCTGCCTTCATGGGCGGCCTGATCGGCTGGGTAACCAACTGGCTTGCGATCAAAGCCCTGTTTCACCCGCAACAGCCCTGGAAATTTCTCTTTTTCGAATTTCAGGGTCTGCTGCCAAAGCGCCAGAAAGAGCTCGCCTGCAATCTCGGCAAAATCGTCGAAGGCGAACTGATAAGCGTCGAAGAACTGATAAAAAAAGTTGAACCGACTGATGTCGAGCCGATCATCGAAGAAATGATGAAGAAAAACCGCGACCAGATCGAGCAGCAGATAAAAGATTACATCGCTTCGTTTGCCAAAAAGATCCCGTTCTTCAACTTAAGCGCCGACACCCTGGTTAAATCAGTAATGGACCGCATCGAAAAAGAACTCTGTGCGGTTCTGAAGCGACAGATTCCGCTGATGCTCGACCGCGCCGCTGAAAAAGCCTCAGAGAAAATCTCAGTCCAGGAAATCGTCATCGAAAAAGTCTGCAACATGAATCTGATCAAACTTGAAAGCCTGTTCAACCGCATCGCCGACCGCGAAATGGCAATGATCATCAGGCTAGGCGGCGTTCTCGGCGTCATCGTCGGTATCGCCCAGTGGGCAATTCAGAATTTCCTTCTTCAATAAGCGCGCATAATCGGACTTTGCAGAATTTCAAAATTGCCGGACAATTTCGCCCCGAATTGTGATAAATTTGCAGAACCAATTACCAAAGGTGCATCCCCAATTCAAACAACTCGGTGTGGCATAAAATGAAACAATCAAAACTGTTTACCAAAACCTCGAAGACCCTTCCCAAAGACGAAGTCAGCCTCAATTCACAGCTGCTTCTCAAGAGCGGCTTTATCGACAAGGAAATCGCCGGCGCCTATTCGTTCCTGCCGCTCGGCCATCGCGTGCTCAACAAGATCATCAACATCATCCGCGAAGAAATGAACGCGATCGACGGCCAGGAAATCATGCTCACCTCACTGCAGGCCCCCGCCACCTGGGAACCGACCGACCGCTGGGACGACGAAAAAATGGATGTCTGGTTCAAGACCGAACTGAAGAACGGCAACCAGCTCGGCCTCGCCCCGACCCACGAAGAACC
>JAKQKW010000301.1 GCA_029560455.1 Candidatus Rifleibacteriota bacterium | reverse complement strand
GATATAGACCTGCGCGGGCCCATCTTCGGGCAGCAGCTGCAGTACGGTAGAGAAAGCGGCGATCGCTTTTTCCCAGTCGCGGGCGAGATAGAGGCTTATCCCGTCTTTGTAGGCCGATTCAGCCTGCAGCCAAAGTTCGCTTTCGTCTCGACGGTAGCCACGCACTTCGAAGACCTCTACCGGGCGGTCTTTGCCTTTGACAGCGAGAAAATCCAGGAATCTGGTGCTGATGAGTTCGCGGTCTATTCGGTTGTGAACCGAGTCGGCGATCATCATCAGAGTGCCGTAGGCCTTGTTCGCGCCTTCGAGGCGTGAGGCGAGGTTGACGCCGTCTCCGAGGCAGGTAAAATTCATCTGAATTTCGCTGCCGATGAAGCCAACCATACATACGGCAGTGTTGATGCCGGCTCTGACCTCGACGCGGGGCAGGCCCTGCTGCAACCATTTGCGGCGCAGTTCGGCAAGTTTTTTCTGCATGGCGATGGCACACTCAACGGCACGCTGTGCATGGTCGGGCTGCGGGGCCGGGTGGTTCCAGAAGCCCATGATCGCGTCACCGATGTATTTGTCGAGGGTGCCGCCATGTTGAAAAAGAATGCGCGTCATCTCGTCGAGATACTCGTTCATCAGCTCGGTCAGCTGCTCGGGAGCGAGTTTTTCTGAGATGGTGGTGAATCCGGCCAGATCGGTGAAGATTACCGTGAGTTCTTTCTTTTCGCCACCTGGCTTGACTGCATCAGGGTTTTTGAGAATATCGTCGACAACTGCTGATGAAATGAAGCGGCCGAAGGTTTGACGGGTTTCCTGTTCCTGGCGGCGTGAGATTGCCCACGCCAGATAGCCCCGCACCACCCCAAAGCTGCCAAGCAGCAGACCCGGGAAAAACATCGGCAACAGTCTAAGGTTGAGAAAAAGCAGGGTGCCGGCCGCGAACCATGCGGTAAAGGCGGTGCCGGTGGCGATGCCGCCCCAGATGGCGCCGTGGCGTATAAAGATCAGGTTTATCAGCAGAAGCACTGGCAGAAGCAGGAGCATCTGTGCCAGCGGCCATACGGTTGGCAGGCGGTCGTGATGAAAGAATACCGGGTATAAAAAGCGATTCTCAGCAAGGGCTGCAAAGAGATTTGCATGCAGGTTAACCCCCGGAAGTCTTGGTGAAGCCTTATCCATAAAATTGATCGGGGTAACGATAAAATCCTGATCAGAGGGCAGGGCGCTGCCGATAAAGACGGTTTTGTGAAGAATCGCGTTGTTTCTGAAGATGCCGCGGACGCCGTTCTGTTCGTAGAGGAGCAGGTATTTCCCTGGAGCCATGCTTATGGTCTGGTCGCTCATGCAGGTAACTCTGGCACCGGTTTCCCCGAGCAGTGTCAGGTTGAATGGCTGCAGACCGGGGTAATCAAAACTGAGCGTGACGCTTGCATTGTGAAGTTGTGAGAGAGCAGGCAACTGTGTCATATCTGCTTCGACGCCGGGCAATAAGGTGAGATCGACAGTTTTTTGCGCAGTCTCTGAGGCGGCGGCGCTAAAAATGGCAATTCTGGAATCGAGAGCGGTTGGCAGCGGGATTGATCCGTTCTCTGCTGCAGTCGGCGGCCAGGGAATTTCTGTCAGAAATCTCAGGGTCCAGCTGCTTTCAGGGCCGAGAAGGGCCACTGTCTGATCAGGTGCAGGGTTTCCGGCGGTGTCGTGAAGGGTGCCTGAGGCAAAGCTCAGATTGATTTCTTCGTCGAGGGCCGAAATGCTGAATCCTTCGGGCAGGTTTTCAATCGGCAGTCGGCCTGCGGCGTCAGAGACAAGCATTGGCAAAGGTTCGCCAAATATGGCAATTTTTGTTGTGGTCGCCGGCACCTGATCAGAACTCATTCTGACAGGGGCTGTCGCATCGGCAAACACCAGAACCGGCAGATTTGTATGCCCGGCGGCGTTGGTTCTGATCGTGCCGCGCTGCCAGCCAGAGCTGCTGCGCGCAGTGATCTGCAGAGTGCAGCTGCCTGCAGGTATGCCGGAAAGCTGGTAATTACCGGCCGAATCAGTTTTTGTAAGCTCCCAGAAGCCAGAATCGAAATCGAGCAGCAGCACTTCGGCGTCTGGCACCGGCTTGCCGGACGCCGATTGAACTTTGCCGGCAAAGGTCGAATTGCCTGCAGTTGCCTGCGGTTGAACAAGTCTGACTCTTCGTTGCTGAGCCGGGTCTTCGATCTGAAGAAGGTTTCGATGGTTCAATAGAGTTGATTCACGGTCAGCATCGGTTTCGAGAAGCATGCCCATCGACATGGTCTCTATGCAATCGCCGGTAAACGGGGGCACGGCTTTGCGGAATGGTAACCGCAGGCATGGCAGCTGGTAACTGCCGATCAGTGGCAAAGGCCTGATGGGCAGTTTAAGCCAGGTGCGGGCAAGGTCGGCCGGCAGTTGCATCTCAGCTGCGGTCTGTTGGAGATTGTCAGCCATTTCAGGTTTCTGCCTGCCGGTCTGCCGTGCCAGCAGTTTGAGTTCGAGGCGGCGGATAGCAAGATCGAGGCCGTTGTGCCCGGTTGAGGAGAAACTGAAAGGGGCTGAAGCGAGCAGGTTGAGCAGAAAGCGGTCGGGCTGCAGCTGGCTGAGCTGATCGGGTGCGGGCAGCAGCAGCAGATTGTTAATTGCGTTTTCGACCGGCTCACTGCTGGCGTCGAAAAGAGAGGCCACCCATGCAGAAGCGCCGAGACTGAGAATGAATTCTTCGCTGTCTGCAGGGTAAAAGGCGAGTGGGGCAAAGCGCACGGTGGCGTCGAGGTCGGCAGCAACATTGATCAGGCCGGTGCCGGCCGCCCGTCGTGCCAGCGGCTGATAAAGCGGTAGAGGCATCGGGGGCCGGCTGGCCCCGGTGTCGGCGAACTGCAGTTTTTCAAAAGTGTGAGCCCCGCGGCCGGTAAAATGCGAAGCAAGAAAGGGCCATGGGTAGGAAGCCAGGGCAGTGGCGAGTTCGTTATCTTTTTCGGCGGTCGCGGGCTGGTCGTAGATAAAATCGAGGCCGGCGACCCGGGCTTCTTCATCGGCCAGCAGGCGCAGCAGGCTGGCAAAATCAGCGCGGTCAGGGTCGCGCCCGAAGCGCTGAAAGAATGTCTGGTCCTTGTTGATGACGAGAACCGGCGGTTGCGAATCTGAGCCTGTGCCGGCCAGCTGTTGCAGCATTGGCTGGGCAGAAAAGAGAAAATCGCTGATTTTAAGGTCGAACCAGACCAGGGTCTGGTTAAAAACCGGCAGCAGGGCAAGCAGTCCGATAATGACCGGAATGAAAACGGCCCTTTTCCCGGTGCTGGTGCCCTTGCCTGCCTGGTTTTTAAATACCCCGGCCATCGATCAGAAGCGGAATTTCTTGAACAGATTGCCCGGATTTTTTATGACCTTTTTGACCGCGTCAACTTTCTTTTCGGTGTTCTTCTGGTCATGTTCCCCTTTTTCACGGGCAATTTTTTCTTCAACTTTGAAAACGTGCCCTTTGAGCTCTTCAGGTATGGCGCCGGCGACAGCCTGCAGCCACTGGCCCTGACCGGTAGCGGTGTTGAAGGCATACGACATTTCGCCTTCAGGAATTTTGAAATATTTGACATCGCCGGGGATGCGGCCATAAAGTTCGCCCTTGACCGGCCTGACCGTAGTGACCAGATCATTGCCGTTCTGCTGGTAGCTGGCAAGGAATTCGATGACCGGCGAAACATTTTTGTATCTGCGAACCTTGAAAATGCCATTGCCATCGTTGAGCATCAGGCCTTCACGGTTTGGTTCGACGCGGGCAGAGCGGCTGCCGGCTGCGGCCCGGCAGGCGGCAAAGGTATTGCCGCCAAGATAGACTTCACGAAAATTCCGGTCAGAGACTGTAAAGGGCTGTGATTCGGGATTATATTCGGCAAAATCAAATTTGAATTTTTCACCGACGAGATCACGGCCCAGCTGTTCAAGCTCTTTGATCGAGTCGACAACTTCACCGGCTCCGCGTGAATATTCTTTGGCTGCCTGAAGCTTTTCGACCAGAGGTTCGCTGAGACCGGAAAGCATTTCGGTAAAGCGGTTGTCGCTGAGATTGGTCGTTACACCGCCAAAGCCACCAAATTCGGTCAAACCACTGAGAGTCGGATCGGTAGACAGCAGACCAAGCGCGCCATCGCCGAACTTTTCGCCGAGCAGGGTGGCCGGGTCGAACTGGCGCAGTGGGGTAAAGCCGTCTTCGAGAATTTTGTCAAAGTTCAGAAGTTTGCTGCCAAGTGCCGCCAGACCTTCGCCCTCTTTGAGAGTGCGCTTTTTGCCGGTCTGGGCATGTGTCAGCTCAACTTCGCCTTTGTAGACGTTGACTACTGTGCCACCGGGAGCAAGAGTGCCGATCTGCAGGCCCGGCGTTTCGAGCAGGCAGTCGAAATTGTCGATGATATCGAGTTCGAACAGGGTGCCTTTAACACCGGCGATGACGTCGGCGGTCTGCACCTGAAAATTGCTGCCACTGATTACCTTGAAAAGCAGAGCGCCCTGCTGGGCTTTGAGCTCGGCAATAGCGTCTTTACCAAGCGTTTTCGGAACTTCAAAAATGCTCTGTTCTTTAACCGCAAGCACACAGGTGTCTTTAAGGGCCATCTCAGCTGAACTTTCGTTGTGTGTGCGTACCTTGTCGCCGCCATCGAGACGTTTCATGGCACCGGCAAGTTTGAGATTGCTGTGCAGCTTTTTAAAGGCGGCATCGGCACCCTTTCTGACTTCGACGCGGCCTTCTATACTGGTGATTTCAGTTGCCGAGAGATCTATGGCAGAGCTGGTGGCGGGAAGAGTGAAAAACAGACCGACGGCAAAAACGCAGCCGGGCAATATTCTTGAAAATTTCATAATGACTCCTGTTAAAGCCTCAGATGTTTTTAAATCTTGAGGCAGTCTATGCAAAACCGTCTATCAAGTCAAATAACCCGTGATAAAGCCAATAAAAAAAGCCCGCGAAAGCGGGCTTTTTCTCAGAGGTGTTTTTATGCCTTGATTTGTTTGCGCGGCTTTTCGAGAACCGGTTCGCCGGTAAGAACGGGTGAATCTGCAGCTTCAGCGGCAAGCATCTGGCGCAGCATCGGTGTGCCGGCCGGAATCATGGTGATCTGAGCCTTGCTTTCGGCCAATTTCTGCGCTTCAAGAATTTCGAAAAGGGCCGAAGAAATTTCGGGGTCTTTCGAGATTTCGCGCAGGGCTTCGCCGACGATTTTCGGGCGTACAGCGGCGGCTTTGGCGAATTCTGCAGCAGCCTGGTTTTCGGCGGTGCTGGTAATGATGCTGACCTGGTTGGCACCATCCTGTTTTATCGCTGAAGTGACCTGGCGCAGACGGTTTACAACCTTTTCCTGGATCTGGCCGATCATCCTGGCATCGCGGAAATGCACTTTGCGGATATATACCGAACCAACCTTGTAGCCCCATTCCGCGGCCTGGGCCGATACTTCCTGGCGCACTTTCTGGCTCATTGAATGGCGGTCTTCAAGCATGTCAGCCAGCTTCATGTTGCTGAGGCAGCGAACCGAGGCGCTTCTGACGTTTGTCGAGAGAGAGTTGCGCGGGTCGGCATTTTTGAAGCGGTAGGCAACCGGGTTGTTGACGACCATTTCATACCAGATGCCGATGCCCATCGGTGCGCCTTCTTCTGAGTTAACCGGTTGGCTGCGCAGGTATTCCTGGTCGAGGCGTGTATCTATGACTTCGCACGAGCCGAGCATGTGCACAATCGGCGCTTTCAGTCCGAGGTTCCAGGGCAGAAAGTAGAGGCCGGGCTCTTTGAGAACACCGATAACCTGGCCGAACAGCATGTAAATATGGCACTGGCCTTCGCGAACTATGGCATACAGGCCAAGAAAGCGGATGAAGGCAAGGAATAACGGAATGAAAAAATATGAACCGATGAAGGCGAAAATGAAGCCAATAAAAAACTGATCCATTATTTTTCTACCTCCATGATTACCTGTCTGACCTTATTGAACAGGGCGAGTTTAACATTGCGCACATAGGCGCGCAGAACATCTGGCCCGTTCTTTTTCAGTTCAGCAAGCTGAATTGCGGTACTCTTGAGAGGTTCGACTTCTGACTTGGCGCGCAGCGTTTCAATTTCGGTGGCGCGGCGTGACTGCACGATCTTCTGGTCGGCAGAGGCCTGAGCCAGACTGATTTCTGAAGAGACTTCGTTGTGGGCAGTGTTAATGGCAGCGAGAGCGCTTTCGACTTCGTCAGGCGGGTCGATGCTGGTAATCAGCGAGGCTTCGAGAGTGATGCCATAGCGGGCGGCAGACTGGGTGCATTCCCGCATCATGTGTTCGTTTATTTCATGCAGGTTTTTGCGCAG
>JAKQKW010000107.1 GCA_029560455.1 Candidatus Rifleibacteriota bacterium | reverse complement strand
ATCTGGTTCAGGCGCTGGGCCGCGTTGTCGACGCTTTTCTCGATCAGAGCCAGCTGCCCTGGACCTTTGTCGCATTCTCTCCCGACCTGTTTACCGAAGAATCGACCAAATATGAATTTATTGCCGGTAGACCGGCACTGCTGCAGGAAAAATTTTTCGAGCGCATGGCAAAATACCGCCGTCGCGCTTTTGAACGCTTCGTCGACTGGCTGAACATTGACGACCGTCGCCCATGTCTGGTCGTGCAGGTGGTGATGACCGGCAATGACAGCGCCTGGGTAAGTGTCTGCGAACGTTTCAGGGCCGGAAAAGGCCGCTATCTGCCGGTAATCTGGCGCAACTCACCCGGTCTGGTCGAGCATGATCATCTGGCGCCCTGCCGCTCATACTACAAGCTTGAAGAGGCCTGGAACCAGACCGGAATTTTTCCGCGCAAAGGCGATGTCTGCGTCGATCTTGGCGCCGCCCCCGGTGGCTGGACCTGGGCCGCTCTAAAGAGGGGCGCCCGCGTTACCGCAGTTGATTTTGCCGATCTTAAGCCGCATGTCGAAAAACACCCCCGCTGTGAGCATTCTATCGACAATGGCTACGCTTATATGCCGCAGAAAACCGTCGACTGGATGTTCTGCGACATGATTGTCAAACCGATGGCAACCCTCGGCCTGCTCGACCGCTGGCTCGAAGCAAAGGCCTGCCGCCGCTTTGTCGTCAATGTCAAATTTCGCGGCAAACAGCCCGAAACGATTCTGCAGGCAATCGATGAACTGGCAACAAAACATGGCTTAAGCAAACTCGTAATTCGTCATCTGTATTACGACCGCAACGAAATCACCCTGATCGGCCAGGCATAGTTTGTCCTGGGGTCAGACCAGCCGGAATCCTTATAAACAAACGAAAAACTCCTGAAAAATGCGTCTTTTTTGCCCTTAAAACTGCTTTTTTGCGTCGAAAAATAACCTTCTAAGGAATTGTTTCAAAAAAAACAGCTGGATGCCGTCGCCGGAAATGCCGATAACCTGAAATAGATAGGGATAGTTGTCAAAATTCAGGTCATGGAAGACGCCAGGGAGTTCAGCAATGTATTCATTTGGTGTTACCGGTCGCCTCTCTTCTTCTATCGCCCCCGCCAGTCGTCAGGTGCTTCTCGACGATGCACCACGTTCATTCGAAGCAGAACTGTCTGCGGCTCTTCAGTCAGAGGTTTCAGAATCTGATACCGAAGCCGCGCATGAACCAGAAAGCCCGTTGAGAAAGCTGTCTGCCGTAGACAAAGCGGTGCAGCGTGATATCCAGGCAGCCTTCGACATCGAACCTCATAAGCCCGGCGAACCACTGCGGCCGCTGCTCGGCTCAATATGGACCCTCAGAGATAACGATAAAAACGGCGCGATCAGCACTGACGAAATGGAAGCCAACGCCGCTGTCGCTTCCGATATTTTCAAAAAGCACCTGACAAAATTCATGTTCAATGAAAATGTTTCGAGTCAGCCCCCGATCGAACTCACCATCGCCGGCAACGGAATGGTAAGGGTTCAGGAAGGGCACCCTGACAAGGAAAAAATCGAGAACTTCATTAATGGCAACTCCGAGCTGCGCAATCTCTACGCCGGCATCAGCAGCACCCACGACTTTGTCGCTCTGGCCGAAGAATCACTGCGCTTCCAGCAACGCTACGCCGTTGACCCGAAAGCCGCCGTCGCCGAATTCTCACATCTTTTCAGCGGCCACTACGGCTACACCACCCGCCTGACCATCGACGGCGAAAACTGGAACTACCAGACCACCTCAAGCTTTTCCGTCTGATTTAAAGAATAACTTTCGAGCAAATTGGATTCTGGAGTCGGACCAGCGGGAATACTTATAAGTAGAACAAAACCGACCAAAAAAATGCGTCTTTTTTGCCCTTGAAGCGGTGTTTTTGCCGTGCAAAATGGTGTTCTAAGGAATTAATCCAGTAAAAGAAAAAAATAGCTCATAGCGAATTATTGGGAAAAATGTTGTTTTGTCAGCCCCAAACTGTGTACATATCTGTTAAAATTAACGAATACAGTCAAAATTCGCCCGTGAGGTAAAGAATGATGGAACGCACGCAGTATTTCTGGCGCTCTGTTTGCCTGTTTCTTGCAATTATGATGATTGGGGCGGCCGTTTCTTCTGTCGCCGCCGAAAAACAGATAAAGATCAAAGTTGCCCAGTATGCAAAAGATCTCGAATTCAACTGCCCTCAGGGAGCAGCCTGGGAACTCGGCGGCCAGAACGGCCGTATTCAGCCGGGCGAAAAATGTGTACTGACTGGCACCATGACTGCTAAAGCCGTCAGGCGCTTTCGGGTCATGGTTTCTTCGACTTCTCTCGCAGAAACAGAAACTATAAAAGCTGACGAAGATAAATGGCGTCAGCTTGGGTTCCCGGTGCGCACCATGGTCGTCGGTCAGGAATTCTTTGCTGAAGACGGCAAAACCTTTCTGTATGACAATCGCATGGCAATGGTCGAAGTTGGCGTTTTCAACGACAAGGCTTCAGCCCAGGCTCTGGTCGACAAACTTTCAGCCCAGGGGCAGTCGAGCTGGATCTACGAAGAAATCGTGCAGCTGGCACAGGGCACCCTGAACTTCACAATTAACGGCGCATTCAAGGCCTCCGGCAAAGAATTCGCCCTTCTGCCGCAGCAGACCATTCACATGAAGAAAGTCGAGTATGGTGCCGGTTATTCGTGGCATGGCTATGCCGACCGCAACTACTCAGGTTCACTGCTGGTGCGTTATGGTGCGAACGATGCGATTGACTGCATTCTTACCACCGCGTTTGAAAATGTTCTCGCCGGTGTCGTTCCGTCAGAAATTTCAGCCAAAGCCGAAATCGGCGCGTTGCAGGCCCAGGCCGTCGCCGCCCGCGGCGAAATCATGGCTAAAATCGGCGTCAGACACGCCAGCGAAGGTTTCGATACCTGCTCTGAACAGCACTGCCAGGTGTTCAACGGCGATACGACCTATTCAATCGATGTCGGCAGAAAAATTGCTCCGACTGCCGGTTACGTTCTCATGGGCCAGAACGGCCATATTCTCGATGCAGTCTATTCTGCAAACTGCGGTGGCCACAGCGAATCCAGCCACTACGTCTGGACTACCCAGCCAAATCCAGCCCTCGCTGGAAAATGGGACAATTCAGGAACCCCGGCACTCGATCTGAGCGAAGAAGAACAGGTCGGTGTGTTTATTCGCAATCCTCCCGCAGGTTGTCACTGCAATAACCTGACAGTAGAGGGTGGCAACCGTTTCCGCTGGAACAAAGCCATGGCCGCCGCCGACTGGAAAAAGGTCGAAGAAAGTCTGGCAATTGGCCGGGTTAAAACGGTCAAAGACATTGCCCGTGGTGTTTCAGGCCGCATCTATCGCCTCACCTTCGTTGGCGAACGCGGCGAAAAGACCGTCATGAAAGAACTTAACATTCGCCGCCTGTTTGGTGGCCTCGCCAGCGCCTGCTTCGTCGCCGACTGGAAGCGAGATGCCGCTGGCTATATCGTGAGTGCCGAACTTCTCGGTGCCGGTTTCGGCCACGGGGTCGGCATGTGCCAGACCGGTGCCCAGAGTCTGGCCAAACAGGGCTGGAACTACCAGCGCATTCTCAGCCACTATTTCACCGGTAGCCAGCTGAAAAAGATGTATTGATCGCCTTAAAACAACACGCCGGTTCGCGCATTCTGATGCCGAACCGGCGTGTTGTTTTTTGTCTCCGGCGGGGTTGTGTGGATTCTTGGGTCGCTCAAAGCTGGTGCAAAACCTTGCTTGATTCCAAGGGCTGGGTGGGGTAAATAAATCCCGATAAGATCGGTCTTGGCGAGCCAACCAGACTTGTTTTGTGCCTGGTTTTGTTCTTGTTCTTAGCTTTTGCTGTGGTGGTGAGAGATCTTTGACTTGGTTTATATATAAAAACAAAGAGCGGAAAACAAAGAAGGAATTAAATTTGCCTCAAATAAAACGCGGGCCGTCTCTGGAGAGACAGCCCGCGAATTTAAGAACTGTTAGTAAGAGTTACTGGCCGATGTTTTTCAGAAGTTTTTCGCGGTATTCGGGCAGTTTCTTGTAAAGCATTGTGCCCGGGCATGACTTCGGGGCGAAGTCGCAGTGGCCGTAAAGGTTGGTTTTCGGGTCGATCTTGTAGGTCGAGGCCAGCCATGACAGCACGTTAAGAAGAGATTCTTCAATTTTGGGGTTAAGCTGGTCTTTATTATCGTCATAGTCGCCGATGACGCAGACACCTACTGAATTTGTATTGGGTGAGCAGTGAGCGCCAACGACGCCTTCGGGGCGGCCCTGATAAATAACGCCATCAGGCCCGATCAGAAAGTGGTAGCCAATGTCGGCCCATTTGGTTTTCGGGTCATCCATGTGATAGTTCTGAATGCCGCGAATGGTGGCTGCGCCTTTGTATGAAGCCTGGTTCGGCAGATAGCTGTGATGAACGATCAGCCGCTGCGGGGTATGAGGAGTATATGAAGATTTTGGGGGTCTGGCACCCCAGGCGGCGCGTGCTACGACTGTGGGTTTGGCCCAGGCAGCTTTCACTTCGAACGGAGCCGGTTTCTGCATGAAATATTCCATTTTCTTTGCTTCAAGAAAATTACCCTGAACGGAAAAATGTTTTACTGAAGTTTTGCCTCTTTCGGGGTCTCTGACGACGAACATCAGCTGACAGGCCGAAACTGAGTCGATGGCAGAAAAATGATATTCACCATCAAAAGCCAGATAGCTTGTCCAGCGGCCGGTTTCAGCATATCTGAATCTGGCATAGCATCTGACGAGGGCCTTTTCAGCCTTTTCCATGTCAACGCCGACGATCAGGTTGTTGACGGCTTTGTCCATTTCCATTACTGCGGTTTCATGCTGGCCATAGGTTGAGCCGGATACGATAAAATCAGGGTTGCCGGTAATAAGAACGTCAGGGGTGTCGACGTCGGCGCGAACCAGGCAGGGGAGCATAAAAGCGAAAAACAGTGCTAAAAGACCAATCATTCTCAGATACTTCATACTTCACCTCTAATAACAACTTTGTCTGATCATTATACATGAAAATAAATTGTCACGCAAATAAACATCCCGCCCGGCATTTCTGGTGTACCGGGCGGGATGTTCAACCGCTGATCAGGAAATATCAGTTGTTTCTGACTTCGTTAAAAAGGTCAGAAAGCTGGTCGAGAGCGGCAAAAGTCTCTTTGATCAGCTTTTGCATACGGTCTTCACTGTTCTGAAAGTTTGATTTACTGCGTGATTCTGGCTTTGACATTGCTTTTGAAATCCAGGCCCTATTTGCCTTCGAAGTTGTCTAGATTGCCTGGGCCGATGGTCTTTTTAACGACACTGTCAGAAGTAGTATCATCAGACCCGCAACCGGTGATTGCGATCGGGGAAAGCATTATTGCAACTGCAATCAGCATCCACAAGTATTTTTTCACCTGCTGTTTCTCCTTTGCACTGAACTTGCAGTGCCTATCGGCAGGTGTCAGAGAATTTTTTAGTAAAGTTTAACCAGTTTTGCCCCCGGAAAATAATGCAGCAGAATGTCGGCAAAGGCTTGGCCTACCAGCGCCATACTCTGGGCTCCAGTCTGACACATACCGACGCCGTGACCCCAGCCGGCCCCTTCAAAGTCGGCGGCGTTGATGAACCCCTGTTTGTCGCGTTTCCAGTCGGCCTTGAAAAACGAACTACGCAGCCCGCCAAAAAGCTGTCTGATCGGCAGTTCCTTTAAAACCGTCTTTTCGCCATTTTCGCCACTCAGCTTGATGCTGACGATGCGGCCTGAAATCTCTCTGACGATACCGCTGATCTCTCTGATTCTGCCAATGGCAGCCTTGCCTTCTACAGTCTGCCATTCTTTCGGGCTCAGGCTCTTTTTCCATCTGAATTTGTCAGCGCCTTCGACTCCCGGAGTCGCACACCAGCAGTCGGGCGGGGCGCTGATAAAGCTGCACGCCTGTTCTTCATTGGTCAGATCAATTCTAATACCGGTTTTTATGTCAGAAACGCCCTGTAGATGAGGGTCGGCGTTCGAGGTCCAGATGTTCTGATTTGCAGAAGAGTGCCCGCCACAGTTGGCCCCATAGACGGCGTCAAGTATGCCACCCTTGTGGTTTTCGAGCACCAGGCCACGGGTAGGGGAGATGCTGGCAGCAATATTCTGGTCGGTTGGCTGCAGGCCTTTGTAAACCTGGCAATGCTGCTCTGAACAGAAGTCGAAGCCCTCGTTCAGATGCCGAACGCCCTTTTTGGAAAGCATCTCGCCTCTCGCTGCCACTGCCTGGGCCTGCATGGCGGCCATCGGCGCCTTTGCCGATATTTCTGAGGGCACAATTCCGACGAGCAGCTTTTCGAGATCGGTTATTTCGATGCAGTCGAGCGAATTCTCGACACCGAATTGAATCAGCATGTCGCCGGCGAATTTGCGGTCTTCAAAGCCGTGCCATGAGTAGCCTTTTGCGAATTCGGCCTTGCGCAGAATTGTGTTCTCTTTGCTGCTGAATTTCAGGCCGGTCAGGCTTTCGATAATTGTCTGTTTGCCAAGCTTGAGCTGCAGTTTTCCGGTTGCCGGCCTGATATTTTCGATAAAAACCCAGCTGGAAATACCATCTGCGGCAAGCTTGTCCTGTAGTTTGCGGGCTTCGGCCTCGTCGGCAAAAATTCCGACGCCGATAAAAACGACGCGATTGTCAGGGTAGCCCGGTGCCGGGGTATTGCCGGCGAGAAAGCGATGGGTCTTGAAAGCTTTGAATTTGAGTTCGGTTGCGCGCAGCTGATTCTCGTCGGCAGCACTGCCTGAGCCAACCATCAGGTGATAGCGGCGCACCGCCTTTGTCTGCAGCTGCCCGGTGATGACGTAGGCACGGTCGGGGATGATTTTTCCGCTCTTTTTGTCGGCCTGCCAGGTGCCGCCAGCCGGCATGACGACCTCAATTCTGCTGGCATACTGGGCGACGCGAATTTTAACTTCGGGCGCTTTTGCTGCCATAGCCATACCTGCTGCCAGGTTGATGAGCAATACCGCCAGAAGCGACTGTAGAAGTTTATTCATGGTCGATGTCTCCGATGGCTTTGTAAAGCACGCCTTCAGCCTGCTTCAGTTTAAGCTTAGCCTGCTCGACGGTGAAATCGGTTCGGGCGAGCAGAATCGCGAGTTTAACGTCGCCATCCGCTTCCTGCAGCTTGGCTTCGGCGAGATAATTCGGCACCTGGCCGCCTTCCATGACAATGCGCAGAGCGCGGCGTCGCAGCTTGGCGTTGGTAGCTCTCATATCGATCATCAGATTCTCAAAAACCTTGCCGATCCTGATCATGCTGATGCTCGAAAGCATATTGAGAACCATTTTGCAGGCCGTGCCGCTTTTAAGGCGGGTCGAGCCGGTGATTACCTCTGGTCCGACGGCCGGATTGATCAGTACATCGGTTCTGGGCAGATCACCATAAGGATTACAGGTGAGTAATACGGTGTGCGCCCCGATCGAACGGGCGTAGTCGATGCCGCCGACGACGTAAGGGGTGGTGCCCGACGCGGTGATGCCGACCAGAACGTCATCTTTGCAGAAGTTGACCTCGATGAGGTCGGCCCGCCCTGCTGAAACGATGTCTTCTGCCCCTTCAGCAGCATTGTTGAGTGCCTGATACCCGCCGGCAATGATTCCCATGACCATATCCGGCGAAACCCCGAAGGTCGGGGGACATTCAGATGCGTCAAGAACGCCAAGCCGGCCTGAAGTTCCGGCGCCGAGATAAATCAGTCGGCCGCCCTTTTTGAAAGCGCTGACAATGAGCTCGATAGCCTGGGCTATCGGCTCTGAACAAGCCTCGACCGCCTTGTAAATTGCCTGATCTTCATTGATGAAAAGCTTAACCGCGTCACGGGTGCTGACTCGGTCAATATAAATAGTGCGTGGATTACGGGTCTCGGTAAGGGCCTGAGTGGCTTCGGTCCTGCCGGCTTTGCCCTGAAGCTTGCTTTCGGTCATTGTTTAACTCCGGTGATTAAAAGTTTTTTCAGATCGGCTGAGGCATAATCAGTTCTTGCATGCAGAATCAGCGGCCCCATGAAAAGCTCACAGGCGCGCTTTTTCCAGGTAATGTCGAGTTTGTGCTGGCGACAGGCACCGGTCATCAGATCATGGAAAGGGGCCCATCCGGCCCACAGCCCCCCCGAGCCGACCGCTTCTGCCTGGTTCATGGCCAGTTGCTGCATCAGATGCGTCAAAGAACGTGCCAGCAGATTGACCGAGTCGATGACCATGCGAGAGGCAGCCTTGCTTTCGGCATCAAATGCGTCGGTAAGAACCGGTGCAAAAGCGCCGAGACGGTTCTGAATGCCGCTGCTGCGGTAAAGTTCGTCAATTATATGGCGCCGGTCGGGTTTGTCGAAGCGGCGCTCCCAGGCCTGGGCAAAAGCCGCGTAGCCGGGCTCCCCTTCAAGATGACGCAGAACACCCTCGACGGCCCTTTTCCCGAACAGGCTGCCCGAAGGGGTTTCGTCGAGCAGATAGCCCCAGCCACCAATTCTGGCTCTTTTTTCGCCATTGGTGCCATAAAGAACCGAACCGGTGCCATTGATACTGAGAATGCCGTCGCCGCCAGCGAGGCAGGCTGCATGATTGCAGGCATAGTCAGAGAAAATTTCGATGCCTTCAGATTGCCCGTCGCAGCTGCTGAGGGTTTCTTTCAGCCTTGTCGCCGCCTGCAGATCGTCTGCTCCTGCAGCACCGATAAGCCACAGATGGCTGCGGCCAGGCAGAGCCGCCGCCATGTCGCGCAGTTTAAGACAGATGGCATTACAGCCGGCCGCGTCGACTGCGCGCAGGTTACCTGATGGAAACCGGAAATCACGAACCAGGCCGGATTCATTGAAACAGGCGCCCTTGAGCTCGGTTCCGCCCCAGTCTATGCTGATGGTCAGTCTGCTCACTGAATGGCTCCTTTGCGCATGCCCTCAAGCATATAACGCGAGAAGAACATGAACACCGCTACCATCGGCACTGCCGCCAGAGTGGCACCGGCCATCAACAGGCCGAAATCCATCATCTGCTGATCCTGAAGCGTTGACAGACCGACGGTAAGAGTATAATAGCGCTCGCTGTTAAGCGTTATAAGCGGCCAGAGAAAAGCGTTCCACTGAGTGATGAACGTAAAAATGCCGGAAGTGGCAAGAATCGGCATCGACAGCGGAAAGTAAATGTGCCGGAAAACCTGATAGTGACTTGCGCCATCTATCTGAGCGGCTTCAGACATCTGAATCGGTATTGAATCCATATACTGTCTGACCATGTAAACGCCGAAGGGCGAAGCGATTGCCGGCAGAATGACCGACCAGAGACTGTCGATCATGCCCCATTTGGCCATGAACAGAAAAAGGGGCAGCATGACGATCTGCCCAGGAACCATCATCGCGGCCAGCAGAACCATAAA
>JAKQKW010000125.1 GCA_029560455.1 Candidatus Rifleibacteriota bacterium | reverse complement strand
AGGTCGTCGGATGTTAGGTTTTCTCTATATCGCCGTAAAAACAATCTTGTCAATCAGCTTCGTTCTCGTCAGTATCGCACTGGTGCATGAACTTGGTCATTACATCACCGCCAAACTATCGGGCATCTGGGTTCTGGAATTCGCCATCGGTTTTGGCAACCGTCTCATAAAAAAGCAATGGGGCGAAACTCTCTACTCGCTGCGGCCCCTTCCCCTTGGCGGCTTCGTCAGACTTGCCGGCATGGATAACGTCGAAGAAGATGAAAAGAACCTGCCCGAAGATGAAAAACCCGAGATTGACGAAGACCTGCCGCTCGTACCTGCCGACCACCCGAAAAGCTACCTGAGCCGACCGGCCTGGGCAAAAATTCTCGTGCTCTCGGCCGGGTCAATCATGAACCTGGTCTGGGCAATCGTTCTGTTCATCACTATCTACGCCGTCGCCGGCGGCCCGCTGACCAACATCGCGGTCATGGAAGCCCCGCAGGACAAACCGGCCTATATCGCCGGCATCAGAAGCGGCGATATCATCACCGCCATTGACGGCCAGAAAATCAGCGACTGGAGCGATGGTATCACCATTATCAACAACTCTGCCGGCAAAGAGATCACTCTCAGCGTCGCCCGCAATCACCCTATTCGCAAATCTGCGGCCGGCGGTGGCATTCTTAAAGAAGACTTCGCAGTAAACAACGGCACCTACGAAATCCACGATCAGGAAACCCTCTCGATCAAAGTTAAACCCGAAGGCGTCATGGGTTCTGCCAAGATCGGCATCGCCCTCGCTCCCAACAATTTCGACTTCCAGGCCCTGCCATTCAGCAAAGCCTGCAGCAAGGGCATCAACGACGGCCTGAGTGTTATCGTTCAGACCGTGGGTGGTCTGTTTAAAATGTTCACCCGTGAAACCCAGGCTGACGTCGCCGGTCCGGTCAAAATCATGAAAATGATCAAAGACCAGTCATCAAAAGGCATTTTCGACCTGCTCTATCTCACCGCCATTCTCTCGGTCAATATCGGCCTGATCAACCTCCTGCCTCTGCCGGTTCTCGACGGCGGCCGCATCGTCTTCGTTCTTCTCGAAATCATGTTCGGGTTCATCAACAGACTCGCCGGCCTCAAACTGGCCATCACCCCGAAGGTAGAAGAAACCATTCACTTCGCCGGCATGCTTTTTCTGCTGAGTCTGCTGGTATTCGTTACCTACAAAGACATCATGAGCTTCTTCTGAGCTTTCGAAAAGCAATAACGCCTTTCAGAAATAACCGGGGGCTGTCTCACAAAATGTGAAACAGCCCCCGGTTTTCTCTTTTTCAGCTTTTTACGATCAGAAGTTAAGCTGGCGGGTAAAAGGGATCTCGACACCGCCGGCTTTCAGACGAAATTCGGCAGTTCCGGTGACTTTCACCAGAGCCTTGATATCGTCACCGAAGGTATCGGCTTTGCCCTGGGCACGATTCAACAAGCCCTTCAAAAGCGGTCCGGCATTTTTCTCTATCGTTTTCTGCAGAGCGCGGCGGGTCATGATCGAATCGACATTACAGGCAACCGGCACAATGGCCTCGTGCCCGCCGTCAATAGCCAGTTTCGGTGAAGCCTGCATACCCTTTGCAATCGGATATTCACTGATATTCAGGCTGAAATTCATATTCTGCAGTATTACGCCCATCGGCAGAGAATTCTTTACCCTGAAGTTAAGACGAGCCCTGGTGGTTCTGTCGGTCAAACTGTCGGGGTCGAGAAAAGCCCGGTCAATAGTTACCTTTACCCGCTTGCCGACCTCACCCATAAAAGAATCGAGATTGGCAAAAAAGTAGATCAGACCGACAGAAAATAAAACCACACAAATAATGAAAAAAATGACCAGCTTGCGAAGAACTGCAGAGACTTTCGCAGCCCCTTTTTTTGTCTTTGCCGCTTTGCCGGCGCCAGCTTCAGATGAAGCTCTGGCCTTACCGCCTGACTGATCAATCTCTCTTCGGCCCGGAGCGGCACGCCGGTCTGATTTCTGCCGTCGATCCCCCGAGCTGCCGCCATCACGGCGGGCGTCTGACTGTCTTCTGTCTGCTGCCATATTCATTTTCCAAAAAAAGATTTTGCACAATCAATAAACAGTGGCTATTCTATTACTTAAATTTCAATTTTTCCATTGTTTTATTCAATTATCAGGGAGCCCCCCTCTGACCACTTCGAATCGATGCGAAACTTTTCCCGGGCCGCAGCCATGCAATGAGCGAGCGGTAGTTTTTCTGAACGGAGAATGTGATCTTCCTCCTGATTTTTTCAGAAAAAGCACATTCTATGCCGATTTTGATTTCTTCGCCGCCGACGGTGGCGCCAACATCGCCCTTAAATACGGTATCATCCCGTCACTGGTTCTTGGCGATATGGATTCAATAACAGCCACTAACCGCCGCAAACTCGAGAAACTCTCACGCTTTGTAGTTTTCCCTTCAGAAAAGGAAAAAAGCGACGGCCAACTGCTCATCGAATACCTCATAGGGCAGGGTTATAACGACATTCACATTTTTGCTGCCACCGGTGGGCGAATCGATCAGACTTTGTTCAATCTGCAGCTGCTGGCCGAATTTCCACAATGCCGCGTCATCTCGAAGAATGAAGAAACCAGTCTGATACCATCTGGAACTGCGATCAACAACCGCTGTGGTTACCGCGCTTCATTCATTCCGCTCACACCGTCAGTTAAAGGACTGACCCTCGAGGGCTTCAAATACGAACTAAAAAAAACCGAAGTTAAATTTGGTTCAACTCTCACCCTTAGTAATGTTATAATCAGTGAAAATGCGAGAGTCACCTACAACGAGGGAGGACTTCTGCTGGTCATAGCCCGCAAACCTGAAGTGAAGGCGGTCAGACAACCTGCACGCCTGCAACTGATCAAGGGAAAAAGGGCCAGCAAAACCTTATGACCGATAATCAAAATATCGATTATACAGAAAATTCTATCTACCGGACTTTTCCGCAACACAGCTTTGCCAGCCGAATTGCCCGCTGGGTAAAAGCCTTTTCTTACAGCTTCATTGCCCTTTCCATTTTCAGCATTATTCTTGAGCATCTGCAACATTATTGCATCACCCCGCCGGGCATGTTTTTTCAGTTTCTTTTTGCCCTGTTGATGGCTGGTATTATCGAGGTCATCTGCATTCAGATGTCAAATGTCAGTGACCATACGGTTCTCGATTACGCCAAAAACCTGGTCAGCATCATTCAGCACCGTTTTGTTCTCCGCAAGGCAATTATTCTGGCATCTTTCGAACAGGTCAGGGTTATCGGCGTAAGCTCGCGCCCGCCGACTCTGCTTGGGCACCTGTTTACCGACCCGCATAAACGCTATGCCCTGGTAATAATGAATTACCGCAACCACCTGATTCATATTACTGAATACGAGATGACCCTTGAAGAGGCTAATGAACTGGCAATGGAACTGGCAACCCGCCACATGCCATCCGCCCGCTTTATTATGGGCGAGCCTGACACAGAACTGGTAGCTGACGCTCTGACCGGTGATGTCAGCACCAGACCCGTCAAGCACTCGCTCGCCGCAATGATCGATGCCACGATTCTGCCGGCACTGCAGGCATTCTGCGGCCTGATGATCACCGCAGCCCTTGTCAGCATCACCATGCTCGCCATCAGTCGCATTTCGACCAATGTCTTCGATACTGATCTGCTGGTTGCGCATCAGCCGGTCACCCAGCTTTTTCTCAGACCAGTTCCAAGAACAGACAAAACCACTGATCAGAAACAGCCCGGTGCCATCGACACTGCATCCGGCACGGTTGCAGTAGTAGAACCGACTGCAACGGCAAGCTTATCCACAGCACTTTTGCCTCCCGCAGCATCTGAAACACCCTCAGTTACCGCTGTCGCAACTCAGCCAGATTCTGCCCCGGCCATTATTGACCCGGCCTCAGAAAGTGTCGCAGTCGAAACAATTCTTTATCAGGCATCTGAAACGGTTCAAACCGAGCCCCCGGTCATTGCAGACAATTCTGCAACCGAACCGGCAATAGACACTGCTCCAGAATCTCCAGACACACAGACCGATCAGATTACCCAGATACCTGCAGTTCAAGAAAGTAACAGCCATAGTACCGCATCTAAACTTGATAAACTGGAAACAGCAAGGAATTTATCAGCTCCGCCGGTAGAACCGGTCCGGAGCATACCCGACAGAATTCGTCAGAACTGGTCAGTCTATCAGCCTGAACCAGCCAGGCCGACTCCAGAATCCATTCCGGTAAACGACTCTCTCGAAGTAAAAATTCCGGCCATTTCGGCGGCAGCGATCCATCAGCCCATCAGCAATGTCAGTGGTATAACGCCCGCTTCAGCTCCGGCGTCAATACATCCGTCCAGGCCTGTGCCGACTGCTCCGGCAAAAGAATGTTCGATCCTTGCCGGCTTTGGTCTGCACCCGCTGATTAACCTCGGTGAAATAGAAACAGACCTTGAGAAATCTCTTGGGAAACCCGTCGCAATGCAAAAATACAGCAACGGCATACAGAGAATTTACAATGGCTTCACCGTTCTTTCTGACGAGCACGACAAGGCAGTGAAACAGATTATCATTACCCGTGAGACGGTCAATAAAGACTTTATCTGCCAGACTCCTCAGCATATCGGAGTTGGCAGTCAACTGGAACTGCTGCGCAACCGCCTTGGCCCGCCGACAGTGCATGACGCCATGCCCGGCCTGCATTTTCCCGGCCTCGGAATCTCTTTTATTCCGTCGCCAACAATGCCAGACAAAATCGGCGCCATAAAAATCTATCCAGTCGGCACAAAGCCCGAATGAGGTAGTTATTCGGCAGGCAGTGTGCTATACTCATGGCCACAGGAGTTTTTCCAATGGTCAGGAATAGTCAACCATCCATTCTGCTGCACACCTTCAAAATGGTTTTTGTGCTGTTCTGGGTCGTGCTGTTTTCTTATCCGGCCGCCTGGCACCTGACCACCTCCGACCGCGAATTCAGGCGCTACCACCTCTGGCGCAAAAACAGCATTCTGGTTGACGATAAGGTCTACCCGTTCGCTGACTTTATTCACATGGTCACCTACCCGGTTCACAATGCCGCTTTGAAGAGGAAACCGACGCGAATCGCCAAACTCGCACCAGATGCAAAAGCTCTGAATTCACATGATTATTTCAATTTCACCCCCCTTGCCTATGCCACCATCAACGGCGATATAGAGATGATGAAGGGATTTATCGCCTCTGGCGCTGATCCCGACATGATTCTTTCCGGTGGCACTACCGCCCTGCATCAGGCCATGATCAGCGAAGACGAAAATGCGGCCCTTGTGCTTCTCGAAAGTGGAGCTCGGGCTGACATCGCCGATCTTGACGGCAAAACGCCTCTGCATATCTGCGCCAACAACCGTATGCTCAAGGTTTTTCCTTCATGCCTGCGGGTAGAATTCGATCTGAACAAAAAAGACAGCAAGGGACTGACGCCGCTCGATTACGCCATAAAAAAAGGCTCTTACCAGATGGTGACCGACCTTGCCAGAGCTGGTGCCCAACCGGTTTTTGCCAACGGCAGCCGTGACATCAGCATTTCAATTTTTCTGGCACAATGGCAGAAAACCGGTGACTATAAGAGTGCTATCGATCTGGTTGAAGAAAACGCCAGAAAGTATTACAAATCCGGCCCCGACAGGCCGGTGCCGGCCGAACTGCCCGTCGATTTCCGCACCAGGCCATCTTCAAATAAACCCGGAGACATACCAGATGAAGACTTATAATGAACTGATTAAAAAACTGAGAATCTTCAGACAGGAACGCAACTGGGAAAAATTCCACAAGCCGAAAGACCTGGCCATGGCCGCAGCTATCGAGGCAGCCGAACTGATGGAAGAATTCTTATGGAAAAACGAAGAAGAAGTGGTCGCAAAAATAAAACGCGACAAGGAAAAAATCGCCGATGAGATCGCCGATACCGTCGTTTATCTGATGCTGCTCGCCGACGACCTCGAAATCGACATGTATGAGGCGATCGAGCGCAAGATGCAGAAAAATGCCCAGAAATACCCGGTAGAAAAGTGCCATGGCAAGGCAACCAAATACACCGATCTTTAATTTACAGCTCTGAATGCAGAAAAGGCACTATTACATTTTATTGGCGGTTATGTCAGCGGTTCTGGTATTAACCGGTTTTTTCTCGCTGCATCTCGGCACGGTCTCTGTGCCATTTTCTGCCACCCTCTCTGGTTTTCAGCCTGATAAACCGGGCAGTTTCTCCGGTGAAGAGCTTGAAACTTTCAGAACTGTCGTCATGCAGATCAGGTTGCCGCGCCTGCTGGCTGCGGTTCTTTGTGGCGCCGCCCTCGCCATTTCCGGCGTAACTTATCAGAGCATGTTTCTCAACCCTCTGGTTTCCCCAGACCTTCTTGGGGTACTTGCCGGCTCGGCCTTTGGTGCATCGCTGGGTCTGCTTTTTGGCAAAAGCCTGCTGACCGCCCATTTGTTCGCCTTTATCGCCGGCATTATCGCGGTCAGCTTTGCGGTTTTTCTTGCCCGGCTGTTTCCGGGTAATCGTCTGATCATGCTGATCATGGGCGGCGTTATCAGTTCTTCATTGTTCACATCACTATTATCGGTAGTTAAATTCGTTGCCGACCCGCACAACGAACTTCCGGCCATTGTGCACTGGCTGATGGGCGGGTTTTCGTCGGTTACCATGCCGGCGGTATCTGCCGCTGCGCCTTTTCTCATCATTGGCATCGCCCTGCTCAATGCGATGAGCGGCTACCTTAATATTCTCAGCATGGGTGAAGAAGAGGCCGCAACTCTCGGTATCAAGGTCTCAACGGTGCGCAACCTGATGATTGCCGTAACGACAATGATCTGTTCAATAACCGTGGCTCTTGGCGGCATGGTTGGCTGGGTGGGCCTGATGATACCGCATATCACCCGCATGATCACGGGCCCCGACAACCGGCAGGTTTTACCCGCCGCTACCCTGATTGGCGCGCTGTATCTACTGGTTACCGACATTTTCTGCCGGGCGGCATTCAGCACCGAATTGCCAATCGGCATCATGACTTCACTGATGGGTGTACCCTTCTTTATTTTCGTTCTCAGCAGAACCTCAGGCAGGTGGAACTGATGCCGGCAATCGCTGTAGAAAACCTCTGCTTTCATTATGACAGTCGCAAACCGGTGCTCGACAGTCTGTCTTTCACAATCGAAGCTGGCAGTGTCACTTCAATTCTCGGTCCCAACGGCAGCGGTAAAACCACTTTATTGAAGCTTCTGCTTGGCCTGAAACAACCGGTATCCGGCACGGTTCTGATTGCCGGGCGGCCGATCGACCAGATTCCACTGGCGGAGAGGGCGAAATTGCTTGCCTATGTGCCGCAGCAGCACAGCCCGATATTTTCTTACAAGTCACTCGACGTGGCAGCAATGGGCCGGGTACCGCACGCCGGCATTTTCTGCAGCCTGAAAAAAAACGACCTCGAAATTGCCCGGCAGAACATGGCCCGCCTTGGTATCGAACACCTGGCTGACCGCCCCTATACCGAAATCAGCGGTGGTGAACAGCAGCTGGTTCTGATTGCCCGGGCACTCAGCCAGGGAGCCGGCATTCTGATTCTCGACGAACCGGTGGCCGGGCTCGATTACGGCAATCAGCTGCTGCTGCTGAAGCACCTGCGCAATCTTGCCGGCAGCGGCATAACCTGCATCAAAACGACCCATTACCCTGAACACGCCCTCTGGACATCAGACCAGGCGATTTTTATCAAAAATGGCAGAGTCGCTGCCTGCGGCAGCTCAGAAAAAATCATTAACTCAGAAATGCTGCAGCAGATTTATGGCGCAAAGATAAATGTCATAGAAACAAACGCAGGTGCGTATAAAATACGCACCTGCGTTCCTGAATTCTGATCTGTAAGAGGTCAGCGGCCGGTCATGACCTCACGTTCGTGATCGTAAAACACTGCGTCATCAGATGCACCCTTGTTGGTCATCGGGTAGAGTGAGCGGATATTGCCACCCATGGTATAGAGCTGCCAGTTGAATTCCTGACCGTTAACGCTGGCGTTGAAGGTCAGGGCGCCGGGAACAGTGCCCATGCTGCGGGCAGTTTCGATGGCGATATGGCCAAGGGCAAGCAGAGCCTGCACTGAGTGACCATTGGAGAAGCCTCCCTTGGGCTTTTTGGCTTCGGGAAGAGGGCCGTCTCCGTCCGGATCCCAGACGAAGCTGCCGGTGTAAATCTTATGGTTGCCAACGCCGGCCATAACCGAAAGAACGTCAGCGCGATTGCGGCGTTCTGCGTCATAGAATCTGTACCACCAGTGAAAACCACTGACTTTCGAACCCTTGGTTTCGCCGGCGATTACA
>JAKQKW010000117.1 GCA_029560455.1 Candidatus Rifleibacteriota bacterium | reverse complement strand
GTTCTGTAAAGCGTTTTCAGACTCATGGTCGTTCCGAGTGAGATTCCGTGCATATTTTCGCATGGTGCACAAACGGCCAGGGTGTCAGCCAGTGTCTCGACCTGAAATGCTTTCGACGTCTGAGCGGCGACAAGTTTTTTCAGAAACCACTTTTCGTGCCGATGCTCAACTCTTTGTCGAGAAAGACTTGTGCTGATAACATGTTCGTGGTTTTCAGCCAGTCCCCATTGGCGTTCGGGCGTGGCCCTGCTTCCCCTTATTACGGCGTTTCTGGCGAAGCGCGCGTATGATTTCTGGGCCGGCGCGAAGAAGATTACGGCAACGGCAACTTTTTCATCAGTGGCAATGAAATCGAAAATGACAAAGTTGCCTGCATCACCAAATGACATGATAAGACTTTTCTGCCGGGCCATTGCTATATCACTGAAAACAGCATTTCCTATGACTGTCCGATAGGTTTCGAAACCCAGTCGTTTACTCTCAGAAATCTTATCGAGAGCCTCTTTATATGCATCTTCCGAAAAATCTCCAAGGCCGGCATACATCATTGGTGCAAAAACGTGCAGCCTTGCATCGTCGCTGTCCCTTTTTACCTCTTCAGGCAAAATCTGAAGGTCGTCACGGCCGAATCTGGTCACGCCAATGCTGCTGAGAGGTACGCCGTTCGCTGCAAACTCAGCGAAACAGCGCTTGAATGCTTCTGCCCGGGTGTCAATCTCTTCTGCTATTATCGATCTTTTAAAATCACTGTTGGCAAAGTATCGGCGTGCAATATTTTCAAAGATGATGCGTAATGAAGTGCTGTTTCCATCAATTTCTCGAAGTTCTGCGTGCATATTGTTGACCATGGCGCGGTAGCGAACATGATGATCTTGTTCTATGGCCGACCGGCCGGCGATAATCAACGCGATTATCGGCAGGCCACCAACACATAACACCATAGCCAGCAGCCTGGTTCTGACCGAAAATGTGAAAGGTTGCCGGTGAACTGCTCTGATTGCAAAAATGACTGCCCATAGAAGTGTTAGCAGCAGAGCATATACACTGCTCATGCTGGTTTTGGTGGCAACAGGTTGCGCCGCGGTCAACCACAGTTCGTAGGGCAGTTGTCGCGAAACCGAAGATCTGTAGAGAAATGTTTGATCATATAGAATACCTGCGCTGATAGAGGCTATTTTGCCGTGTGATGGCTGTTGCTCGAGCAGATTCAAAAAGTGAATTACCGGTTTTTCGGCTCGATGTTCGTTCGTAATTATCGGGGTAAGTTCCTGTCTCAGGCTTTCAAGTGGCGCCAGAACCGGGAAAAATCGCTGCCGGCCGCCGTGGGCAATTTCTTTG
>JAKQKW010000085.1 GCA_029560455.1 Candidatus Rifleibacteriota bacterium | reverse complement strand
AATCAGCGATGAATCGGGTTCTTCGTTTGCGATAATTTCGGGTATCGAGACCGCCAGTTTCCGCGACATGAAACCCTGGCTGACTATCTCACAGTCGGCTGGCCATCAGGGCGGCCGCTGGTTCAGCGATGATTCGACCGGCGAAGTCGTGCTCGGTTTCGAAGTGGCTGAATACGAACAGCGCAAGGTTGGCGACTCGTATTTTGTCACGATTACCCCGAATGGACAGGTTGAACCGGTTATGACCGAGCTGAAAGTCGTCGGCATTCTCGAACGCACTGGCACCCAGGATGACGGCACCGTCTTCATGCCGATCAAAGAAGCCCGCCGCCTGTTCAATCGCCCGACCGAACTGACGATCGTCGGTTTCAAACTGAAAAACTTCTCTGGCCTGGCTCTGCGCCAGTTCGAACAGCGCTGGGCAAAGCTGCCCGAAGTGCAGGTCGTCGGGCTGCAGCAGGTTAAAACCACCCTCGTCAGCCTCGTAGAAACGGCTCAAACAATGATTGCTTCGGTCGCGGTCGTCGCCATCATCGTTGCGGTAATTGGCGTCATCAACTCGATTCTGATGAGTGTTTTCGAACGCACCGGCGAAATCGGCATCATGAAGGCGATCGGTGCGACCCGCAGCGATATTTTTCAGATCATCTGGCTGGAAACAATGGCTATCTGCCTGAGCGGCGGTCTGGCCGGGGTGCTGCTGGCGTTGTCCGGCACCAGTCTTGTCGAAAAGGCGATTCAATCTCTGATCGACTTCGGCACAAAGGGTACGATGGTTGCAATCACGCCGCAGGTGATGCTGGCGGCCCTTGCCGGTTCAGCGGTTATCGGCTGTTTTGCCGGTCTTTACCCGGCCTGGCGCGCGGCTTCGATGCGCCCGGTAGAAGCGATTCGCGAAGGCGAGTAAGCAAGGAGCTCAATCATGAACAGTGAAATCAACAATATCCCGCTGATCAAGGCCAGAGGCCTTAAAAAACACTATCGCCGCGGCATCGAGACCATCAAGGCGCTCGATGGGGTCGACCTCGAAATCAGGCCCGGAGAAATGGTTTCGATTCTCGGGCCTTCCGGCTCTGGCAAAACAACTCTGATAAATCTGCTTTCCTGCCTCGACGCACCCGATGGCGGTGAGCTCGAAGTCGGCGGCCGCCAGGTGGCCGGTCTTTCTGAAGAAGAACTCGTCGGCGTCAGGCAGGGGGTGCTCGGCTACGTGTTTCAGAAATTTCATCTGCTGCCGACTCTGACGGTGGCAGAAAACGTTGAATTGCCGCTGATGTTTCTGCAGCGTCCGGTCGATCGCGAGAAAACTCTCGCAGTGCTAAGGCTCGTTGATCTCGAAAACCGCGCCGGCCACCTTCCCCGTGAGTTGAGTGGCGGCCAGATGCAGCGGGTGGCGATTGCCAGGGCTCTGATTGCCGATAGCAAAGTATTGATAGCCGATGAACCGACCGGCAACCTTGATAAAACCAATGGTGAGGCAGTGTTTGCGCTGTTTCGCCGGCTGGTTGCCGAAAAAAATCTGGCGATTGTCGTGACCACCCACAACCTGGCGCTCGGGGCGCTTGCCGACCGGATTATCACGCTTGAAGACGGTCGTATTCTCGAAGAAAAAATCAGCCCGCGGGTGTAAAAAATTGTTTCCTTTGCCGATAGGTCGCCGTAGTATCTGTAGAGGAGAGAGCCAAAATGACATTACGGCACAACAATCGCGGTTTTCTGGCAGTTGTTATTGTTTTTCTGCTGATTCTCGGCGGAGTCGGGCTTTATTTCGGGTATAAGTGGCATACGCAGCGAAACTTTATCAATCTTTACGACGGCGGTATGACCCGCCAGCTCGACATGCCGCCATTTGCCGAAAGGGTTACTGACGCTGATCGCGAGCTGATTGGTGAATGTGTTATTTCTATCGGCACCAGCCATGATCAGACCAGTGATTTTTACAAAAGTATCTGCGATCGCTATGGTTATCTGTTCACTTCTACCGATAAGGGTCTGACCATAGAGGTAAGAAAGAATTACACTATTGTCGGCGAATATAAAGGCGACAAGCTCAGCCTGAGCTGGCCCCCGGTTCTGACGGAAAAACTCAAAAAGCAGGCCCAGGAAAAATTCGCCGCCGAAATCGCCAAAAAGGCCGCAGAGAAACAAACCGACTGACTTGTCGTTCGGCGGTCAGCCGCCGGCCGAGGTATAAGCCCTGATGGTTCTTCGCCAGAGTAAGGTTGTGGCGAAGGTAGCCGTCAGGGCTATTATCATTCCGGTCATTATCTGGCTGGCGCTGGCAGTGCCGAGAAGGGCCGCGGCCGGCACCGAGGCGATGTAGGCGACCGGCAGAAAACTGAAAAACATGAATCTGAGCCGCGACGGGTAAACGTCGACGGGGTAACGGCAGAGTGAGAACATTGACCACATCAGCTGTGCCATGTTATCGAGCCGTTCGAGAAACACCGCAAGGCACATCAGCAGAAGAAACAGGCAGTAAATCAGCAGCATTGACGCAAGTATCGACACCAGAAAAAGTGCGACAGACTGCAGCGTCAGTTGAATTACGCCTTTGACAGTCAACCAGCCGAGCAGAACCAGTGCGGTCGAAATACTGCCGAGCTCTTCGAATGAAATGCGTCGAAAAGAGAGAATCAACTGGGCATTGATCGGTTTGGTGAGCAGCAGGTCGAGGTTGCCTGAGTTGACCATGTCGCCCATCGCCACCAGGTTCGGGTAGAGAAAAATGAACTGCAGCGCGAAAACCAGCATGAAAACACCATACAGCACCAGCATCTGATCTGAGTTCCAGCCGGCAATGCTCTGCGCGGCGGTAAAAAACACCAGATACTGCAGAAAGCCGAAAATGAAGTCGAAAAAGTTGGCCAGAATCGAAAAGGCGAAGCTGCCGCGGTATTCCATCGCCTGCATCATCGAGGCTTTCCAGAGTTTGAGTATAATTGCCGCCTGTCGCATTTTAACCACCATAGGCGGCGTAGATTTTGAGGCCGCGTTTCCAGATAAGGCGCATGATCAGCGCAAAAAAGAGTGACCAGAAAATGGTTACGGCGAAACCCTGCAGGATCTGCGCCTGCGACAGTCGCCCGGTGACGATCTCGATCGGAAAGCTCAACATGTAGCGGTATGGCAGCATTTCAGCGATACTGCGGATATGCTGAGGGAAAGTGGCCACCGGCACGATCATACCACCGAGCAGGGCCCAGATGCCGCCGTTGAGAATCAGATTGAGGGTGGTCACATCTTCGAGCCAGAAACCGACCAGCGAGATCGATCCTGAAATCAGCATTCTGACGAGGCCGCCCAGCACGATCGCCACAAGCATGCACAGCAGCAGCTGCAGGTTGAGGTGCCCGAGCTGCAGGCGGTCGCTGATGGCATAGCCGGCCAGCAGGGTGAATGGCAGCAGATATACAAGTTGAATAAGGTTGTTGGCAATGCTTTCGAGCGCGTAGCCCGAAAGCGGCGGAAAAGGCTTCAATAGCTCACGGCTGAGCGAACCGTCGCGCACCGCCATCGGAAACCGGAAAACAAGCCGGCTGTCGGTCAGGTTGAGAATGACCGGCACCAGCAGGTAGTAAAGCAGATAGTCGGCGTCTGAATACGGGTTCTCGGCCGTTTTTTCGATAGACAGCCAGGCGGCGGCCAGTACCAGCGGCAGTAGAATCAACCTGACGGCCTGAATCAGCATCATGCCGCGGTAGGTGAAGATGATTTTAAAATGTGCCTGGAGTGTGGCGAGATGGGCGTTGAAACTTTGTGAAATCCGGTTCTGTATCATGACTGAGCCACAAAAAGTTTGCTGCGTGAAAAAAGCGAGGTGTGAGCTGTGCTGATCATGAAGTTTGTGCCGGTGTTGATATGGTAGAGCCCTGGCCAGAGGCTGAGACTGCAGCTCCGGCTCCATTATCCGTGAACAGCTGCCCGATAATCTCTTCGAGTGGCGCGTCTTCGATTGTCAGATCGGCAATCTGGCCGGTGTTATACAGACAGGCGGCCAGTTCGCCGACAACTTCGCGGCGCACGAGAAAGCGGTAAAGCTGGCCTTCCTGATGGATCAGGCGGCAGCCGTCACGTATCTGGCAAGGAAATTCGCCATTATTGATGATGACGGTCATTATTTTTTCAGGGCGCATGTGGTCGGTCAGGTCGCGCAGCCGCCCGTCAAAAATCTTGCAGCCGTGATTAATGACAATTACGCGCTGTGCCAGCGCCGCCACGTCATCCATGTAATGTGATGTCAGCAGAATCGTAGGCTTGAAGCGGCGGTGGTAATCGAGTAGAAAGCTGCGGATCTTTTTCTGCATCAGAATGTCGAGGCCGATGGTCGGTTCATCGAGAAAGAGAATCGAAGGCTGGTGCAGCAGTGAAACGGCAAGCTCACAGCGCATGCGCTGCCCCAGAGAAAGTTTTCGGGTCTGCGTTTCGAGGCAGTCGCTGATTTCGAGCATTTCGACAAGTTCATCGATGCGGGTGCGGTATTGTTCGTCAGAGAGGCCATAGATGCGGCGGTGAATCTCGAAGGTTTCGACCGGCGGCAGATCCCACCAGAGGTTCTGTTTCTGGCCCATTACCAGCGAAATGCTTTTGAGAAAATCGTGATCGCGGTTGAATGGCGTAAAGCCAAGCACTTCAATATTGCCGCTACTCGGAACCAGCAGCCCCGAAAGCATTTTTAGCGTTGTCGTCTTGCCGGCACCGTTTGGGCCGAGAAACCCGATGATCTCACCACGCCCGATGCTCATTTCCAGATCGCATACGGCATTGACGGTTTTGTAGACCGGCGAGAAAAAATTGCGCAGACTTGCGGCCAGCCCTTCGCTTTTCTGTCTGATACTGAAGCTGCGGCTGAGTTGCCGGGTGACGATTGCGACTTCGTTGATTGTCTGTGTCATGCAGGCATATTACTAATCCGCCGCCAATATTACAAGTTCGGGGAAAGTTGATTTTGCGTGATTTATGGAGTATTAAAGAATAATCGCATTTCGTACACATCAACAGGAGAAAAAGAATGACCAAGGGCCCCATTTCATCTTTCATTGAAAATCACTACCTTCACTTCAATTCAGCCGCACTGGTTGACGCTGCCAAGGGCTATGTGACTCATCTCAATGAAGGCGGCAAGATGATGGTCACACTTGCCGGCGCCATGAGCACCGCCGAACTCGGCAAGTCACTCGCCGAAATGATCCGTCAGGACAAGATCGCCATTATCTCCTGCACCGGCGCCAACCTCGAAGAAGACATCATGAATCTGGTCGCTCACAACCATTACAAGCGTGTGCCGCACTATCGCGACCTGACCCCGAAAGACGAATGGGAACTGCTCGAAGGCGGCCTCAACCGCGTTACCGACACCTGCATTCCCGAAGAAGAAGCTTTCAGACGCCTGCAGAAGCATATCCACAAAATCTGGAAAGATGCTGACACCAAGGGTGAACGCTATTTTCCGCATGAATATATGTATAAAATGCTGCTTTCGGGCGTTCTCGAACAGTATTACGAAATCGACCCGAAAAACAGCTGGATGCTTGCCGCTGCCGAAAAGAACCTGCCAATAATCGTTCCCGGCTGGGAAGACTCAACCATGGGCAACATCTTTGCCTCATACTGCATCAAGGGCGAAATCAAGCCCTCGACCATGAAGTCGGGCATTGAATACATGATGTGGCTGGCTGACTGGTACATCAAGAATTCTGGCGGAAAAGGCATCGGGTTTTTCCAGATCGGCGGCGGTATCGCCGGCGACTTCCCGATCTGCGTCGTGCCGATGCTCTATCAGGATCTGGAAATGGAAAAGATTCCCTTCTGGAGCTATTTCTGCCAGATTTCTGACTCGACCACCAGCTATGGTTCGTATTCAGGTGCGGTTCCGAACGAAAAGATCACCTGGGGCAAGCTTGATATCAACACCCCGAAGTTCATCGTTGAATCAGATGCAACTATCGTTGCGCCGCTGATTTTCGCATGGATTCTCGGCTGGTAAATTGCTCTCTTTCAGACTGAAACCATAGAGAAGCAGGCATCCGGCCTGCTTCTCTTATTTTTCACGCATTTCCAGAAGTTCATAGAGCGGGAATGTGCGTGAACGGCCCTTGATCTCAGTGCGCTCGATAAAACGCAGGCGGGCCAGCCCGCGCAGCATTCTTATCGTGTTCGGGCATACGATAATGCCTGTTTCAAGAGCTTTACCGGCTTGAGTTTTAAGTCTGGCCGCAAGGTTAACCGGGTTGCCGATAACCGTGTAATCGAGTTTGCCGCTGCGAGAACCGATTTTGCCAGAAACTGCCGGGCCCGCGGCTATGCCGGCCAGCAGTCTGAATCGGCCTTCTTTGCCAAAAGCTTTGCTAAGCGCCAGAGCGGTGCGGCAGGCCGATTCGACATGACTGCCGTCGGAGCCTCGCTGCCTGAAGACCAGCATCAGTGTGTCTTCGACCATTTTGTCTATGTTGCCGTTATATCTTGCGGCTATTTCAGCCGCCTGATCGATCAGGTTGCCGATTGCTTCTGTAACAGCTTCTGGTTCGTGCTGCTGCCGGAATGCCTTGAAGTCGGCCATGGCGACGAACAGCACTGCCACTTCAAGTCGCTCGCCACCAGGCTGCAGGTTTGTGCCGTTGCCTGACGAGATTTCCTGAATAACTTCTTCTGAAACATAGCTTGCCAGGCGTTCTTTCTGCAGAAGATCGGCCGACATGCGGTTAAAGCTGTTGGTCAGGGTTTCAAACTCATCGCCGGAATGATATACGACCGGTTGAGAAAAGTCGCCGGCCGCAACTCTTGCGGCGCCGGCCTGAAGCAGATGAATCGGCTCAACGAGGGATTTCCGCAGAAAATTGACCAGCGTGCCTACCAGCATGACAAAAAACAGCAGCGCGAGCAGGCCTGTCTGGAACATGCTGGTGCCAATCTGCTGCACTGGCATAGCCCTGATTACCAGAATGCAGCCAAGGTGATGCAAATACATTGCGACATTGCTGGTTTCACCATCGGTCCAGGCACTTGCAGAAAGGCTCTGTGAAATTTTTTCGACAATCGGCCGCACCTTGTCGAACGGAAACCCGGCGTTGCAGAGAATGTCCTTTGCCGGGGGCAGTTCATTTGGAAGGCTGAGTGGTATGAAGCATTTCTGAACGGTGTAATTGCCATGTTGCTCTGTCTGTAAAAGCTCTGGCTTCAGCCTTGTCAGCTGTTTAAGCAGGTCGAAAGTGTCGAATTTTATCAGGGCGATTGCTTTTGGTGCAGAAAAACCGCTGTCATCGGCAAACACCGGGAAAGTGGCATAAACCGAGTTCAGTTTGTAGGCAGAAAACTTGTGCAGTTTGCCGACATTGTCAAGAACGATGCTGAAGGCGCGCGCTTTGATTTTAACCATTCCGAGCAGGCTTTCATTACTGGTTTCAGAAAAATTTTCCGGCTCGAGCGATTTAAGCAGGGCCATAAGCCCCATCTGTTTCATTTCATTTTCAAAATCATCAAACTCAAGCCCATCACGCACTGTGATCATTTCTTCTCTATCAGTCTGATGGTAAAGTGCCATGCTTGCGGCATTCTGCCTCAGCCAGTCAGCAAGAAAAGCGACCGCGTCTTTGAAGTCTCTTCTGCCAAGCTCTTTTCTCAGGCTGACCACTTTCAGTTCAAGTGAGTTCAGGCTGGCGCTGATGTTTCTGCTTGCCTGGTCTGCCTGCAGCTGTATAAACTGCCTGATCTCAGCTCTGGCAAAATCTTCAATGAATTTCTGATGCCAGGCGGCAGCTGCAATAAAGGTTGAAAATGGCAGGATCGAGGCTGCAAAAACGCTCACAAAAAGGCGCGGGCCAAGCTTAAGATTACTTCCGAAGCCGAAAAAGTGAAGGCGAAGAATGATGATGGTGGCCAGCATCACCATTATCAGAACCGGAACTTTCAGGCGGTGCAATGTTGGCCTCAACGGGTGCATAAGGGTTTCTGGGGGTGCGGTAACTTTAAGAAGCGGCAGTTTTGCAACTGTTTCGTTGAATTTAAACGGGTAGAGAGTTCCTCTTGAGACCAGCCGCAGCAGCAATTCGGTTGAGGGCAGCGACAAAAGCGAAATTCCTTCGTGCGGATCGGTCAAAAATTTCATGTGATTCTGACTGAGTCGATAAATCGCATTCAGCCCCTCATTACTTGTGGTAATTCTTCGTCGAAAGCCTTTGTTTGATGACATGCCGGTTGCAAAGGCAACAAGAAGAGCTGGTTCTATGTCGCGTTCGCGAAAAATAAGAAAATGGCCGGTTTTGTTGTTTTCACCTTCGCCAGCCGGCTGAAAGAAAAGCAGCAGGCGGTTTAGAGACGGTTTGCCCGAAAGAACCGGCATGGCTCTGCTTCTTTTTATCCTCAGATCGCCGGTCGAACTGAGCACTTTGCGAAGATATTCGCGAAATCTCTGAACTCTGGCAGATTCTTTGAGGTTTTCGCCTTCTGGTCTTGAGAAGTCGGTCAGGAAGTTTTTCAGCATTGTATGCGAAATCAGCCCCAGGTCTTTTTTTACCTCGGGGGCAATGTGAAATGACAGGGCAGGCTGAGTTCCAGAGAGGCTGAATACTGCAGCCGGCATGAAACCGGCTTCTGCTTTGAAAACTTCGATAAAGTCGCTGGCAGAAAAAATCGGCAGTCTGGTTTTATGCTGTTTGGCAAAATCTGTCATTTTTTGTTCGACCATAAAGCTGAAACTGAGACAATCGCGGAAGTCCTGAACTTCCTGGGTCAGCTTCAGCTGGGCTTCCTGGGCAATCTGTTGCTCGCTTTCACTTAGAATCAGATCGGTTATGGCGGTCAGAATGCAGACAGGCAGAATGATCAGAAAAAGCCATATTGCGGCGAGCTTGCCTGGCCCGGCACGCAACGCGGCGTGACAAAGAATCGGGGTGTCAGCAACCATCGTCAACCTCCCTGAAGAAGGTCGGTTCATTCGATGCCAGTTCGGGACAAAAATCGATCACGTCGTTGCAGAGATCGTAGGTAGGCCGGTCGACGAAGATTCGGCTGCTGATTCCTGATTTTGTCATGCTTTCGAGCGTTTCAGCCCGCTGTATGACATCGCCGATCAGAAAGAATTCGCGGCGCCGGCCGGCCCTGCCGGCAAAGCCGAGAACCGCTTCGCCCGTAGCAAGGCCAATACCGGTATCGATAGTGAAGTTTCCATGATGATTTCGCATCGCATTGAAATCAGCCAGGCGCCGGCGCATCGCGACAGCGGCATGACAGGCTCTCACTGCGTGGTTGTCACCGGCACTGCCTTCATAAAATGCGGCGATGATTGCATCACCGACGATTTTTTCGATCGAGCCACCATGCATGGTAATGGCGTTTTCCATACAGGTAAAGTAATCGTTGAGCAGGTTGACGATTTCTTCCGGCGCATTTTGTTCTGAGATCGTTGTGAATCCCCTGATATCTGAACTCAGAATTGTCAGGTTCGCTTTACCACGGTCTCTCTCTGCGTCAGCGATTTCAAGGCTGGTAAAAAGCTTGTCAGAAACAAATCGGCGCATTTCTTCGCGCTGGCAGAGCCCGATCGACATCTGGTTGAAACTGCCCGCCAGCTCTCCCAGTTCGTCGTGGCTGGCAATTTCGGCTCTAACGTTCAATCTGCCGGCCTGAATATTTCTGACAAAGCCGGTAAGGGTGTGAACCGGCCCAAGCAGAGCGTCGGCAAGAGTCGAAGAAAGAAGACCCATTGCCAGCAGTGCGTAGGCAAGCATGCCCAGCGGCAGTAAAAGATAAATCGAGCCGTGTTGCGAAATTTCGGCAATCTGCGCCTGTGCCACAATTATTACCGGCACGTCATCAAAATAAAGCCAGCTGCTGATGCTTATTTTGCCCTGTTCCCGTGCAACTGCCGAACCCGATGTGCGCTTTTCGACGGCCCGGTCTGCCAGTTCCCGGAGCGGAATCCTGCCGGGGCCGCTGCGGGGAATCTGCATTTCGCGCAATTCTGTCGGGCCACGCAAAAACATCCCGTAATCTATCTGTTGTTCCCGTGAATAGTCGCTCAGCAGGTGTGCACTCTGGCGCCAGAGCTGCTTGAGCAATACCCGTGTGACCGGTGTGTCGCCAACCTCGTGAAAAAGCACCGCTTCAGGAATAAAAGGCGTCAGTGGGTGGGCCAGAATATGATTGCAGCCTCTTTTTAGAGCCGACATCGACATGAAGTTGCGTGTGAGCAGACTTTCGCGTGCCAGAACCGCAGAGTTGGCATAGACATTCCAGTATGAGTCTGAATATGAGCTCATAAAAAGATTCTTGCGCTGAAAATCCGCAATCTGGCGGTTTTCATCGTTTACTCCACCAAGCTCCATGAGGATCCTGAACAGGCCGATCATTTCTTTGTGGTGCCCCTGATAAAATTTTTGCCCGTAAAATTTCTGAATTCTCGCTTCGCGGTCGAAAAACAGGCTGTGATTAGAGAATTTAAGCTTTTTGTAAGCTTCTGTCAGGTCTGAAATAAGCTGTCTGTCAGGGTGTGGGCCGAAATAATCATCGGCATAGTATTTCTTGAATTCCTGCAGCATCATCACCAGTCGCGGGTCGTTCTCACTGACCAGTTTTTCGAGCAATTGCATGTGCTGCCTCATCCTGGTCTGGCAGTTATGAATGATCAGACGCTCACCGCTGCTTCTGATGAGCATGCTGATCACCAGAAAGCCGATGACAGGCACCGTAACAGCGGTTGCCACGGCAGTTCTGAGCTTGCCGCCAAGCTTGAGCTGCTGCAGCGCCGAAAAGCCAGAAATAGATTTGACCAGCACCGCCATGAGACTCATGAGCAGAAATCTGATAAGCCAGCCAGCCAGTTGCACCGCCCATCGATAGTCAGAGCGCAGAGCTTCTGCATCAATTGAGGTAACCAGACAATGCTGTTGCAGAAAATCGAGCATGAGCCTGCTGGTCTCCGGATTGGTGACGCCGAAATCTGCCGCCAGAGTATGAAAACTGCTCGGAAACCCTGCCAGATAAAACAGTCGCCCATTTTCTTCATGGAAAAACGGCTGCTCTACCACGCGCTTCAACAGATGTCGCCGGGCCTGACCGGTCTGGTTCTGCAGCGCCTTTTTCAGAACCACTGTTGGCGAAATGTCAGAGTTGTTGAAGCAGCAGTAGTAAAGGCCAAAAAGTTTCTCTTGTGGCGAAAACCCCTGACTCAACAGGTGAAAAATCTGAAAAGATCTCTGGTGCCCGAACCTTTTTGAATAGAACGTTCGGGCCTGGCCCTGATACAGTGCCGGGTTCGAAAATGCCGAAACATGCAGAACGAAATATCTGGCAAAAATCTGGTGGGCATTGTCGTCAATATGCCGGTTGCGCGCAATAAACTCTTTTTTTCGCTGGCTGAGGTTCTGGCTGTCGGGCAATACATTTATCGGGTCGGCATCGACGAATGCCAGCCCAAACACTGCGGCTTCGGCAAATCGGGCGCGTATTTTCGGATTGGGAAAAAATTCGCGGGTCGTCGAAAGCCAATGATTCTGAAGATCGCAGTCGGCTGCCAGAAAGAGAAAGGGTTGCATCTGATAATTCTGCTGCAGAAACTTGCGGGCTCTGTCTATAAACCTCGCGTCAATCAGTTTCGGGTTGATTCCGGGCTGAAAGGAAAGCTCCCTCTGCTGACTGCTGCTTTTTAATTTGAAGTGCCGGTTGAGATCGTCGAGAGCGCTTTCGATATATTTGTCCGGTGCCAGGGCTTCCTGAAAGTTTTCCATGTCGTTGAGCAGTTTTTCACGCGCAAGAATGCCGAGGTGAACTTCGTCTTTATCGACCAGATCGATCAGCAGCTGTTGCAGCAATAACAACGGCAGAATGAACAAAAGCCCGGCCAGAAAAAGGCCGGCAAGTTTGCCGGTTGTGTCTGCTGCTGCTTTCATGTTTCTGCACCTTCAGGTAGTCTGAGTCAACAATCTACCGGGACAATTTAGCACAAACCATGGAATCGGTCTGCGATTTTGTCTTTAAAGGCAGGGGGATGGGGAAGGGTCAGTTCTTTTTGCGCACGTACTTTTTCATGAAGCCGCTCAGATTGGAAAACATGCCCATGAGGATGTTCACTTCACGAAGAGTGGGTGCAGAACGGTGAAAAAAAGCCCGGATAACCTGAAAAAGTCCGTCGGGGTTAACCAACGGCAGGAATTCGCACATATTCAGAACTCTTTCCATGTGGGCATAAAGGCGGGCAATTTCATCGGTCGTGGCCGGTTGCTCGTAGGGGTCGTCAGCCTGGGCCTTAGGCATTGGCACCGGATTGCCGAATTTCTGGTAAAGCTCATAGGCGATCAGCATTACGGCCTGCGAAAGATTCAGTGAGGTGCAACCAACATCGGTGACGATGCGCATGGTGCCCATGGTGTACTGCAGGTCATCTTTTGTCAGCCCCCATTCTTCGCGGCCGAACAGAATCGAAACCGGGCCGCTTTTGAGCGCTTCGCCGATGCGTTCGAGACCTTCACGAACCGTATAATTGGGCTCGTGGTATTC
>JAKQKW010000077.1 GCA_029560455.1 Candidatus Rifleibacteriota bacterium | reverse complement strand
AACACTGTCCATATAAAGATACTGAAAAGTCATTACCTTCTTCTGCCGACTGCTCTTTGAAGCGAGCACCATCTGGTGCAGCCCGGTCAGAATTGTTTTTGGCGAGGCCAGCTGTTCACCGCTGCTGAGAATGCCGGCTTTAGCCATGGCCATTATCAGAGCCGCACCTACCCCATGCCCGGCAACATCGCCCATCAGAACAACAAAACCGCTTTCATCGATTTTGAAAAAATCGAGATAATCACCGCCCAGCTCACCCATCGAAACGCTTCGCCCAAAAAGGCGAAACCGGTTCATTTCAAAATCTGGCTTCGGAAAAAGGTTTTCCTGAACAATCTTGGCAACCTCAAGCTCTTCGAAACCGACCATGATGTGATTAAAAATGCCGGCAACTTCACCAAATTCATCACGACCGGCGTTTCTGATACGATGGCTGAAATTGCGGTTTTCAATCGCCAGGGCACCTTCACGCAGTATGCCAAGTGGTTCGACAAAAGCCCGGGCCAGTAACTGTGCCAGACCAGCCGCCAGAAGAATGCTGAACAATCCAAACAACAGCAGGTCGGTTTTCTGAACGCTGATAATACGATCGATACTGCGCATGGGGTAAAGCCCGATAAGCTGGTAAAATTCGAGATAACGACCGCCAAAACCGACAATCAGATAGTCTTCACCATTCAACCTGATAATTTCGATCTCATCAGTCGGCTTTTGACCAACCCGACGGGCGAATTCAGCCAGAGCGTCATCATAACCAGACGGCCTGTCGACAAATCTCGCCTTCAGCCGATCGAAAGCCAGCAGTTTAAAACCGTCTGAATTTCTGTTAGCAAGAGGCAGGGCCTTTCTGAGAAAGGCCCTCTGAATGATATGCGGTTTCCAGAAAACCATGGTCAGATAATCGGTAAACTCGCGCCCGTTAACCGAAAGAAATCTGAAATAGGTCAGATCTTTAAGGTAACCAAACCCCCACTGATTGATGCTTCCGATATTGTCGATAATCGAATGGGTAATCTCGATGAACGATCTCTGTAAAAGGGATTCAACCACCAGCTCGATTTTACTGAGAATCTGACCGGGTATTTCCACGCGGTTCAAATCACTCATAACCTTCTTTCCGACCAGATTTGCCGTCTGAATGTCAGAGACCGCATAACTGGAAAGGTTCGTTTTCTTTAATCTGGAAGCCGCATAATTGATTTTGATATCTTCCATGGAACCGGAATATGCGACAAAACCGTCGCGGGCCGCAAGAAAACGGCTTTCGCTGGCAACCACAAAAAAATTCTCGGTCTCGAACTTCAACAGATAGCTGGCAACCATTTGCGTTAACCGCTCATCGATATGCCTGCCGCGAGCCTCGAGGCTCCAGCCGGCAAAAAACCTGTCAAGGTCGAGCCCAACGTCTTTGAGAAACGACGAATAACGCCGGTCAAAACTCAGCAGCAGCTCTACCGAATTGTGATGCGCCGCAGCCATAAGCGTATGCCGTTTGTGTGAATAGTGTTCCTGCGAAATGATCGCCATCGCCAGCAACGGAATACCGGCCGCAAACAGAAATAGAAATGCCAGCTTGTTTCTGATCGAAGCACTGCCAGGCTGTTGCCTGATCATCGTCAACCAGGTATAACGAAAGAATGGCCAGAGAAACGCCAGAAAAGTCAAAGTCGCCAGCAGCGAACGCCAGATAATACCTGAGCCGGTATAAAGACGCGGCACAATGCCAAAAAGTCGCAGATTCGGGCTGAGATAACGATAGGCAAGATGCTGACCCGCAAGTTCGTAATAGTTGAGGCTGCGTTTTTCGCATTCTGAAAACGCCTGTCGCAGATAATCTGCTGTATTCAAGCCGTCGGTACGCCATATCAACTCGGTGTCATCAGAACTGTCGATAACCCCAAAAAGTATGCCGGTATCTGACGCAAGAGGCCGGATAGAATTCTTCAACCCCGAAAACTTCTTAAAATGCCGGTGGTCAAGCAGCACAATCGCCGCGCCGCACCCTATGTAATAAGCACCTACCGGTGGCCTGACCTGCGAACTGTCAACCCAGGCCAGAGAGTAGGCGCGCGCGTCAGTTATACTTGAAAACATTGACCCGAGCGTCTGTGGCCCAAGAACCCTTCGGGTAGTCTCAATATTGCCCCGTTCGCGATTGCGATACGGCACGTTCATCAGATACGGCCCGAAATCACTCAGAGTCCAGAATACTGTTCGCCAGTCAGCCTCTGAATACTCGCTCTCAAATGTTTTCGCAAGCTGATTCCCTTTGTCATCCCAGAAAATAAACTCAATTTCTCCCGGGAAAAGCCTCCTCTGACCATGCAACCATTCGATAACTTCTGTTGCAGATGCGTTTCGTTCCATAAAATCGACAAACTTCTGATGCAATTGCCGGCACCAGAATTCTTCCTGGCTGGTATTGCGCATTGCCTCGTTGGTCGCCCGCTGCATGTTCATTTTAAAACTGAACGCAAGCTCTTCTTCAGCGACCTGGTAGAAGCGCGAAACCGCCGTGAAAACAAGAACCGCCGGAATTCCGGCCAGACAGGCAACCAGCAGCAGCCATCCCATAAAACGGCCGAACGGCAGCGATGCTTGTTTTTGATTATTTTCAGGCATCATGATTCACCACGATTATCGTAAGATCGTCATCAGGCCGGGCTGACCACTGTTCATAGGCAGCAAAAATGCGACGATAATAGATTTCCGGGTCGCGGTCCCAGGCATCAAGGCTTAACTGCCTGAGGCGCTCGTATCCGAATTCTTCGCCCTCAGTGTTTTTGGCTTCGGCAATGCCGTCGGTATAGAGCAGCAGCGATTCGCCCGGCGCGATCGTAAATTCAAAGTTTTTATACCTGGCCCGTGGCCCGATTCCGAGCGGGGTAGCAATATGCTCGATCAGTTCAGCGCTTTTCTCTACTGGCTTGACCACCACCGGAAAACAATGCCCGGCATTGGCAAACGAAAAATGCCCGTCGGCAGGGCGCAGTACATAGTATTGAAAAGTCATCATACGCTTCAGGCGGTCATTTTTGATCGCAAAAAACATGCGATGCAGCCTGCTTGTAAGAACGGCAGCATCCATCTTCTCATTTTCAGGCGCCATAAGAACACTGGCCTTGGCCATGGCCATCATAAGACCCGCAGGAACACCATGACCAGCAACATCGCCGATAACCAGGCCCCAATGATCTTTATTAATCTGCAGACAGTCGTAATAATCACCACCAAGCGTGGTCATGACCACGCTTCGTCCATAGATAGAAAATCGTCCTGCCTTAAAGTTATTGCCGGGAAAAAGGCTCTCCTGAACGATTTTAGCGACTTCCAGTTCGCCAAGCCCTTCGATTACCCGGTTGAAAACCTGATTTAGATGCCCGAACTCATCTTCATCGACAACCGGAATACGATGGGCAAAGTTGTGAGCCCCAATAGCCAGCGTTGCCTGGGCAAGATTACGAATCGGGGTCAGAAACTGCCGTGAGAGCGCCTGACCAATAATCAGAGTCAAAAGAAGACTGAAAAAAGCTCCGGCCATGATACGGAAACGCAGAGCCGCAATTTTTGCATCGAGCCTGCTGTCGGCATAAAGGGCCGCCAACAGGTTAAAATTTAAGCTCCGACCCTTCAGGCCAACGAAAAGATGTGGCTGGTCATCGATCAGAACGCTGCCGATAAGGTTTTCTCGAAAACCTGTGGTTCTTTCCATCTGCCGCGCCAGCTCAACCGGAAATGTTCCGGCCGGCGACCAGGTTGTCTTGCCATCGATTTTGCGGGCATAAAATGGCGCACCGAACGAATTTTTCTGCAGACCTTCGTAATAACGATTGATGTAAAGCTCCTGAAAGCGGTCTTCATCCCAGAAAAGAATCAGGAAATAATTGTTCTGGTAATTGTGTCGATCGCCAAAGATATACCAGTAGCTGAGCTTTTTTATGTTCGCCATGTTCAGAGGAATTACCTGACGCTGATCTCGATAGATTTTTCTGACAAAATCAGAATCTTCGGGTGACATGATCGCACTGAACATGTCTTCTTTGCTTCGCTTCAGAATGGTGCCATTACAGAATTGAAGAATAGCCTGCCCCATCGGTTCGACAAAATTGAAACTGGCCTTGTCTTTCTCGCCCGCCGCATGGTCAGAAAACACCATACCGCTGCTGGCGATGAGGTAGGCGTCAGTTGTGGCAAATTCGCGCATGGCAGTTTTGATTGCCTCAATTTCGGCCGAGCTCAAGCTGCCATTTACACCTGCCGCTGTAATATTTTCGATCTTGCGGGTAATCTCGCGCGCAAAATCGTATTTGAGAGAAGCGTAACGCATGTCAAAATCACGCATCAGCTTGCTGAGGTCGCCGGCAATTTCGTCACGCAGCGCCAGTTTGCGGTTTATAAGATAGTCATGGGCAATAAAACCAAGAATGCTTAAAGGTGCCAGGTTGGCAAAAAGAAACAGGCCGGTAAGCTTCCAGCTGATTGAGAAAAACTGCTGTTTGAAGCGAAAATAAATGTAAAGAAACAGGTAGAAGCCACACAACAGAAGCGAAACCCTGACAAACACAATGTCGCGATTCAGCTCAACCGACCACTGAGCCGAATTCTTGGCATGCAGACAAAAAGTTCTCACGCCAGGCTCCGGCATGCTCATGCAGATAAGTGCCTGATCGTTTTCGAAAACCGGTTCAGATACATTTTCGAACTGCGAGAGAGCCAGGTTCATCGCCGGCATGAACTGCTCGTCAATCTGGTTGGCAGGCACCGAAAAGTCCGGGCTGATACTGAAGCCCGACGTGATTCCGTCCTGGCGGCGGTTAAGCGAACTGGAAATTTTCATCAGTCCTGAGCTGTTTTTTATCAGCCTCTCGCTGATGAAGCAGAAAAAGCTGATGCGACTGCCCATCCGGTACCATACCGAAGAAAATCTGCCGGCAAAGTCGGTCAGCAACGGGCCAGCATCATTGCCCTGCAGATAAGGCTTTTTAAGATATTCAGGGATAAAAATTTTGCCGAGAAACTGCCTGACCAGATTGAGATTCTTGCTCACCGACCTGATAGCGCCGATATCAACCTGACTGTCATTGCCGACAGCCTCAGAAACATCCCGCAGCACTTCATACAGGCGTGCAAGAATGTAACTGAAACCTTTCTGGTCGGTAAGTTCCCTGATTACCCGGCCTTTTTCATCCCAGACAACAAACTCGAAGTCACCGGGATAGCGTCGATGGAGATTGTCAATGGCGGCTTTGAGATAGTCTGCCGGAACAGCTGCTTTTTCTGCTTTTTCGGCCAGACGCAGCAGCAGAAAATGCAGGTATCTGCTGTTACTGCTGTATTTTTCGAGATATTCGAGACGCCCGTGCATCTGATCAAGTTTCTGCTGCCGCAAATTGCCAACCTTGACCTGATAGAGATTGTTCAATGCCGAAAAAATTATGAAAAGCGGAAAAGCGAGAAAACAGAAAACCAGAACCAGTATCGACACCGCATTTTTGAGAGAGCGTAAATTCGAAGCTTCAGCTGGCCGGTTTTCCGTTGTTTCAGCCATTTACGGCCTCCATGGCCGGGCTGGCAGCATCAGGCAGAGTATTTTTCGCAGCCCTCTGTGGATCGAATACCAGAATGACCATTGTCAGGTCATCCTGGGCCCCCTCGTCGCCAATATGCTGAAGGTAGGCATTGAAAACATTGTGATAGAAAGCTTCGGCGTCAATATTCCAGGCATCGAGCAGAAGCTTCTTCAACCTTTCGTAGCCTAATTCTTCGCCATTACGGTTGCGTGCCTCGACAATACCGTCGGTATAGAAAACAATTGCGTCACCGGGGCTAAAAACCACTTCTATTTCAGAATAATTTGCCTTTTTAAAGGCACCGAGAGCGGCACCAGTCAGAGTCAATTCTTCCACCTGACCGGTATTTTTTCTGATGATCATCGGTGAACAGGCCCCGGCATTCGAATAAACGCCGCGCCCGGCATTACCATCGAGGCACAGATACTGAAAAGTCATAACCTTCTTCTGCTTCTTCGTTTTGGAGGCAAAAATCAGGCCATGCAGCCTGGCAACCAGTGCCAGAGGCTGGTCAAGAAGATGCTCTGACTGAATAATGCCCGCTTTCGCCATGGCCATGATCAGGGCAGCGCCGACGCCATGCCCCGCCACGTCGCCGAGCAGTACCGAAAATTTCCCGTCAGTGAGCTCGATATGATCGAAATAGTCGCCACCGAGTTCGCCCATCGAAACACTTTTGCCGAACAGGCTGAAATTACCGGTTTCGATCTGCTGCTGCGGCAGCAGTTGTTCCTGAATGGCGCTCGCGACCGAAAGTTCTTCGAGATCAACCATAACCGAGTTGAACACCCGGCCCATGGCGCCAAATTCATCACGCCCAAGGTCAGGCAGGCGATGGCTGAAATGTTTGTTCTCAATCGCGTGGGCACCTGTGGTTATCTGCTGCAGAGGCAGAATAAAGCTTTGCGCCAGAACCTGTGAAAGTCCCCAGGTCATCAGCAGGCTGAGCATAGCGAATAGCAGCAGCTGCCGACGCTGCGATTCAATGAGGCCGTCGATTTTTTCGAGCGGGTAAAGCCCAATCAGCCGGAAATCTTTGATATGCCTGCCGGCAATGCCCATAACCAGGTGCTTTTCGCCAAGATAATCAACAATCTTGATTTCTTTGCCGGGGTAAGAAGTAAGAGTGTTGGCAAACTCGCGCAGAACCGAGCTTTTGTAGGCTTCAGGCGGAACTGTATATTCCTGCGTCATCAGAGCCACCAGTTTGATGCCGAGATTGTTTCGGTTAGCCTGAGGAACGGCCTTCAACAGATAATTATATTGAAAAAGATGGATGCCAAAAGATGATAGAAAAAAGAGGTCCTGTGAATCGCTGTTCTTGAGAGAAAAAGTATCGAAGATTGCCGGATTGACGTTTTGCCCAAAACCCCACTGAATGAATGACCCGCGTTTCTGAAACAGGTCAAAGAGAAAGTTGGCGAGCGGCTGCTGGGTGGTCGACTCAATAAACAGTTCAAGCTCCGTTTGCACCTTTTCCGAGACTTCGACGCCATTTATTTTATCAAGAAAGAACTGCCCAATCTTGCGTGTCAGCTCGTTCTGATTGCGGCTGCGTTCGGCCCGTTGCCCGTCTTCTTTCGGGCTGAGTTTACGATTTTCATCATAAACGCCCTTTTCGGTAACGATAGTATTGCTGCGACTTGCAACCATGACAATTTTCCATTTCTCAGTGCCATCTGAGCTGAGTGCGTCGATAAATTCCTGCAGCGCCATGTCGTCATTAATGTTAGCCGTAAGCTTGTCGATCATTTTTTCCTGGGCTTTCTTCTTGCCGACAAGACGACGGGCATACTCGACTTCGATTTTTTCATCGAAATCCTGAATAAAGCTGATACCACGACTGTGGGCATCGAGCATCAGGTTGCTGCGTTTCTGTGCCAGATAGTCGTTGCCGATAAAAAACAGCACCATCAGAGGCAAACCATTGGCAAAAAAGAAAAGAAAACGCAGTTTCCAGCGCAGTGAAAGGTCGTCAGGCCTGTCTCCGAAAAAAAGTCCCCATGCATAACCGGCCAGCAGATAAGCCACTGCAAAGAAAAGAAACACCACCGACCATGCATAGCCAGGCACCAGACTGCTGGAAAACCTGCTTTTTTCGATAAAACCGTAGATCTTTATGCCCGGCCTGAGAAAGAATGGGTAAACGATCAGGTTTTCTGTTTCGATTTTCTGGGTCTTATACTTACCATATTCAGCTGCAGCAGCCATGACCTGCCTGGCAATTCTGCGGTCTCCGGTCCCGTGCCTGAATCCATGCGCATCGTCCTGAAGCGAAAAGCGCCAAATATGATCACTGTTCTGGCTGAATTCATTCAACAGGTTTAAAATACCATCATTGCCCCTGAGATCTTTCAGGTCAATAAAAGCCAGCACCAGATGCTGGCGAATGACGCGACCCCATGCCAAAGGCTTTTTGAACTGGGCGTCTCCCCATATAAGGCAAAAATCACGGATTGAAACGTTGTTTTCAAAATGCCCCCAGTAAAGCTGCGGTCCGAAAATTTTTCCGCCAGCAACCTGTTCTTCATGAGTAACCTCTGATCTGCCTGAAAGAACAGCCTTCCAGGCAAAACTCAGACCAGGTTTCCATACTGAGAGGGGTTCGAGCGGCATCGACGAAGACAAAACCCCTCTTGTCGGTGTGTAAACAACATAGTTAAATTTCAGATTGCGACGCAGATCTTTCAACCGGGAAACCAGAACTCGGGAAAATGCGTCAGAGCCTTTCAGAATCGCCGCTTCGCTGGCCACCGAATCTGGAGCCAGTTTTTCCATTAGTGTGGAACACCAGTAATATTGCGGATCAGCAAACTTTCTTAATTCGACATAGAATTCGCGCAGTCTCTGATGCTGGCTTTCGAGACGATTTCCGGTGTCCTGATTCTGTAGATGCAACATTCCAAGGAACAGCATAAAACCGGGAATGCCGATAAAGCAGAGTATAAAAGCAAGCCAGCCTGTGATTTTCCAGGGTTTGCTCATGCCAGAGCCTCCCCGGTATTTGCTGAAAACTTGATCAGAATCATGGTTATATCATCGTCTGCGTCTGGAGACCACTGCTTATAAGCAGTAAAAATTTTCTGATAATAAGTTTCAAGATCCTGGTCATACTGCCGCTGCAGCATCTGAGCAAAACGATCAAAGCCCATTTCAATGCCTTCGGCATTATGCGATTCAATGATGCCATCGGTATAGAGAAGCACGATATCACCAGGCTCGAGCTGCCCCTGTGTATCTTCGTATTTCGGTTTTTTCGTGATACCCAGCGGGGTGCCGACAAGCTTGAGCAACTCGATGTCTTCACCATTACGTCTAATTAAAGCCGGAAAACAATGCCCGGCATTCGAAACCAGATAAGAACCGGTTTTTGAATTTATGGAAAAATACTGACAGGTCATCATACGCTTGATTTTGCTGCTTTTAACCCGATGAATAACCTTGTGCAGCGAGGAAAGCATTGCCGCCGGCCGACGCCTGTCTTCGTCGCTGAGCAGAACTGAGGCCTTTGCCATGGCCATCAGCAGTGCCGCCGGAACACCGTGTCCGGCCACATCGCCCATCAGAATACCAACATTGCTGTCATCGAGCGCAAAAAAGTCATAATAGTCACCACCGAGCCGCGTCATTGCAACGCTGCAGCCAAAAACCCGCAGACCGTTCTGCAACAATGGCTCCTGAGGAAACAGATTTTCCTGAACGATTTTGGCCACTTCAAGATCTTCAAGACTCTCAATAGCGCGGTTGAAAACGACGCTCAGCCTCCCAAACTCGTCGGCGGTTTTTACCGGCAGGCGATAACGGAAATCCTGACGGCCGATAGCCTGCACACCGCGTTCAAGCTCCTTTACCGGCTCCATAAACTGTGCCGAAAGCATCAGGCCAACCCCGGTCGTCAGACTCAGGCTGAGCAAAGCAAAAATAATCAGGCGCCATTGCAGGCTGCCAATTTGTCTGTTGATACGGTCGAGCGGGTACAGGCCAACCATTGCAACCCGGTCAAGTTCGCGGCCAATAGTACCGTAAGCGGCATACTGGCGGCCATCAACCGTAATTTCGGCAACGTAAAGAGTTCTCAGATTGAAGGTTTGACGAAAGAGGTCGAATATTTCCTTGCCGACATCTTTGCCCGATGGATAGGTCACGCCATTAGTTTCGACGATACCGTGAAAACTGATATCATCGGCGTTCTGATTCAAACTGCCAATGCTTTTGCTTACATACAGTTCCTGAAGCGTATGAAAGTCCCATGAAATACCGACAAGCAGATTAAAAATCCGTTTTTCGAAATCCCCCAGAATATTCCAGTAATATTGCCTTGTATCCTGAGCCATCTGTTCAGGATGAACATGGCCTATTCTCTGAAGAATGCGGTGGAAAATGATAGTTTTGCCCGAAAGAAATTTTTCTGCTTTGATTTTTCCGCCACCGCCGGTTGTAGATTCGTCTTCCTTAAAAAGTTTCTGGGGGGTGTAATCGCTGAAGTTGAAGTAATCGAGCATGGTTTTGCTCATTGAAGCGAAGAAAATATTGGCTTTCCTGCCGGGCACCTTTGCTTTGTGCATTTTGCCATTGCGGTCGGCAACCACTAAATCAAATGGCCTGAGCCGGTTTACCTTTTTAAGCAGCTCATCAAGACTTTTCTGCGAAACCATTTCGCCGCCAGACTCTTTATTGATGGCTTCGATCTGCTGGTTCAGATAGTCGGCTGTTTCTGTTTTAATGGTTTCGAAACGGGTATCAAAGTCGGCAATAAGCCCGGAAACCTGGTCAAAGGCACGATCAAGTAACAGACCGCGTGTCTGCTGCAGATACTCATAGCCGATAAAACCAAGAATAAGAAGCGGCAAACCGTTGGCGTAGAGGAACAACAGCCCGAGCTTCCAGCGAATCGAAAAAACGCCGTTATCTCTGAAGATAAAATAACCCACCAGAGCTGAAAACAAAAGAATTGCCAGGGCTGCAACCGCGAGAATGCGTTTATGAATTGTGGCCGCATCAAAAAGAACATCACTTTTTTTAACGAAAGCGACACTGCGCACAAAGGGGTTGAGAATTTTGACGAGCAGCAGCAGATTATCGGTTTCAAGCTGCTGCTGTGTAAAATTCTCGAACTTTGCCAGCCCCAGCAAAAGTTCTGGCTTGAGTTGATCTGAAACTGATGTATGCAGCGCACCGTCACGCAGCAGGTCGACAATGCCGACTCTTATACCCGTTGAACCGTTCATTGCATCGACAAGTTTTTTAAGATAGTCGTCAGATTCGATCGATCTGGAGTTGATTGTCGCCATCATGGTGAAGCGCTCATCAACCTGATACCAGAAATACGATTTTTCGGGGTCTCCGCTCGCAAGAATACATTCACTGAGGCTGCCCCGCAGCATCGGCAGATTGAGCTTGTCAGGAATAAGAAAGGCGCCAAGATACGAACGCAAAAGATTAAGGCGTTTTTCGACCAGACTCAGGTTCTGCGGTTCGCCAGGGTAGTTCTTGAGAACGTCGCGATCAAC
>JAKQKW010000057.1 GCA_029560455.1 Candidatus Rifleibacteriota bacterium | reverse complement strand
AGAAAAAGCCCGAAGGCAGGGGTTCTGCGCTTCGGGCCGGTTGGCGAAAAGTGAAAGGGCGTTATTTTTCCATGTTGCGCTGTGAGAATTCGTCGTCGCTCAGCGGCAGATCGTAGGCGATCTTGGCGGTTTTAAGGCTGGTCGAGGTGCCTTTGACGAGGTCTTTCATTACCACTTCTTTCGGGGTCCAGATTTCCTGGATCTGTTCGAGGTTCGAGGCGGTCATCTCCTTGATCATCTTGTCAGGCGCCTTTTTGTCATACATTTCAGAACGCAGCACGACGAAGGTGTTTTTGCAGACCTTCATGATAACTTTTGCGTAGCTGGTGTTGGCATCTTTTTTGGTTACCGAAATCGAGTAAACATCTTTGTCACCGAGCTTTTCTTCTTTTAGGTCGCTGGCGACATAATCGTCGGCTCTTATGTCATCCATGTCTTCGTAGGTAAAGTCGCTCGAAACGAACGCCATGGCGTAATCTTCGGCGACGATCTTGCGGGTTTTCTTGAAGGCAGAAAGATAGATCCATTTCTGTTTGTCGCGGTTCTTTTCGTTGACCAGATAGGTGGTGTTGCGAATATCTGGCGGCGCCACGAAATGAATAAAGTTGTCTTTATTGCTGCCATCGATCTTGCGGCGTGAAATGGTCAGCTTGCGCTCGCGCACGCCGCCGTTCTTGTCAATCAGATCCATCTGAACATTGGCTTTTGAGGTCTTGCCAATGTAACGGTCTTCGACTTTCTGCAGGACTTCCTGGGCTGTGAGGGCCATGGCGCTTACAGCACCAGCCAGAACCATAACCAGCACGAACATCAGTATTTTCTGTAGTCGCATAATGCCTCCGCGATAGTACGTTATTTTAATTTTAACATAAAGAAAGAGCCGGGGTAATACCCCGGCTCTCAGCTTCTGATCTTACTTCAGATGATAGACATGAAAACTTTCGTAGATAAAGGCGCGGTCCTGCTGAAACAGCTGCTCTGAAAGCTCGGGTTCATAGACCAGGCGGTCGAGGTTCTGGGCATCGAGTTCGCGCGGGCGGGCAAAAGTGTAGCGCCAGGCCATGCGCGAACCGGGGCGCGCCAGTTCGAGAACTTCTCGAATGATGCCGTTGAAAACTTCGTTGGTCATCCATTCAAAGATATTCGACAGGTTGAAGCGGTCGTAACTGCCCGGCCCGTCTTTTTTGAGTACATCGCCGATCGTTCCCTGAAAGATTTCGAGGCGGTCGATATTCTTTTTCAGTTTCGGGTAGTTCTCGCGCAGCAGATAAGGCGACATGCCCTTTTCGTGGAAATGCCCGCCCAGCATCAGCAGACACATGAAATAGTTGTCGGGGTTGAAAAATCTGGTCATGCCCAGAGTGCGCTTACGGTTGAGGTTGCCGGCGAAATCTTCGAAATCGACCTGGGCAAAAGAATGCGCGCCTTTTACCAGACTGAGAACGCCGCGGTTGAGCAACAGGCGATGCAGAGCATTCCAGCGTTTCTTGCGGAAATTGGCATAAACTTCGCGCTGCTTTTCGAGACTGTCGGCTTTGAACAGCTTCATCAGCTCTTCTTTGCCATAAAGCCAGCCAAGCACGGTGCGATAGAATTTGAAGAATTTTTCGACCTTGCCGCACATCATGATGCCGCTTTTTATGTGATGCAGGTTTTCATCCCAGAAGGCGGTGGCATGGGCCGGCATGTGTTTTTTGATGCGGTTATAGAGTTCAACGCGGTATTCCGGCGACTTTTCAGGCTTGAACAGGAACGGTGTACCGAGCGCATCGATGAATTCATCATATTCGAGTTCCATGATCGCGGCACGCTTGTATTCAAGCATCGCCAGAGCGGCGGGGTTGAGATCGATAGAAATCAGCTTCGCCGGGTCTTCGAGCAGCAGGCAAAGCGAGTTGCAGCCGCCTGAGGTTATCGAAAGAACGTTCTGACCGGGCTTAACTTTTAAAGAGACCCGGTTGAGTTCGGGGTCTTCCCATACGTTGCTGTAAACTACTGCTGGTTTCATTTTCAGAGTCTCCGATCTTTAAATTCGCCCAATCAGGCGCGGGAAATAATCTTTACTATGCCGGTGGTGCCATCGAGTTCAACCACGTCACCGGTCTTAACTTTCTTTGTAACGCCGGTGGCGCCGACAACCGCGGGCAGACCAAGTTCGCGCGCCACGATTACCGAGTGTGACAGCATGCTTCCTCTTTCGATGAGAAGAGCGGAAGCGGTCGCGAACAAAGGCACCCAGCCCGGGTCGGTGCGGGCGGCAACAAGAATTTCGCCATTCAGCGACATATCGTCACTGGGGTTGAGAATGACTTTGACCTTGCCGGTTACCTTACCAGAACAGCCACCGATGCCGCGAATGATATCGGGGTCGTCGTCGCCGGCCTGTGCGGGCAGCATGCCGCGGGTCAGGTCGTTGCAGTAGGTGATGCCGGTGGTTTCGATGCGGTCGGGCAGCTCATCCATGGCCCGGTATTCATCGAATTCAGCGCGGCGCAGTGCGGCCAGCTCGCGCAGTTTCTGGCTGCGGGCGGTGCCGGTGACGTATTCGAGGGTTTCCTGCATTGTCAGATAAAAAATATCATCGACCTTATCGAGCAGACCGCGCTCGACGAAGCGGCGACCAAAGGCTTTGTAAATGCGGCTGACAAGACCGTACATCCTGGTGCGGGCAAAGCGCTGGTATTCGCGCACCGCCATGGCCTTTTTGGCCCAGTTGGCAACGAACATCAGAATATCGATTTTCTTGATCAGACCGAAGCAGATTGCATCATCGCGCAGCAGGGTTCTGACTTTGAGCTCAGCAACTTCGCGCACTCTGCGCTCTTTTTCGCCAACATCGCCCTCTTCCGGCATCGGTGCGGCAGAATAGTTCTTGATCATATCGAAGAGAAACTCGGGCTTTTCGTTCATCGACGGTTCTTCGAGCTTCAATTCACACATGGCGCGATAACCGTATTTTTCGAGGTAATCGGCAACCTGAGCGCCCAGCTGCTGATGGCTGGTCGGGCGGTCGGCACCAGGAACCGGGATAAACATCTCTTTAAGCTGCACGGCGGTTTTACTGCGGAACAGCTCTTTAAGCTCATCATCAGCCGAAACGAACCGGGCAATTTTCTGAATCGTGCGCAGCGGCAGAGTGCTTTCGACATTTCCCTGACCGGCAAGCAGGTCGTTTTTAAGAGCCGGGTCGGCGTTGAGCTCCCATTTTTTCATAAGCGCATCGAGCACGCCGTAGAAAATCATCGCCATAAAATCGTTGATGATCGGCGCTTTCCAGTTGGCCAGCACCGTGTTGTCGAGTTCGTTGAAAATGTCGACCAGCTGATGCGCGGGCGCCGCATTGAAGTCGAAATCCTTGTATTTGTCGTATTGTTCCTGATAAACCCGCATGAAATGCTTAACTTCGGCATCAGTGCGCCAGAAGCGATATGCCAGGTTCGCGCCAACCAGCGCCAGTCGCGGCAGTTCACAGAAATACTTCTGGAAAAAGCCCATCGGTTTATGCTTCACCGTCTTGTCGTAGCTGACCTTGACGCCCATCATGCCTTCCATGAAGCGGCTGTTGTAGCTATAACCCGGCAGAACCGAGATCAACCGGTACCAGTTCTTCAGATTGTAGTAAATACGCCCGTTCAGAAAGCCGAGCATATTGGCAAAGGCAAAATCGTTGGCCTTGATCTCTTCTTCGGGCACCATCAGCACCTGACAGAACTGCACATAAACACGGTGATACGCGTAAATGGCAAACGAGAAGGTCAGCGGCGTCGTGACGCCCGAATAGCTCTCGACGATGTTCGAGTTATCCCAGATCGTTGAATACTGGCGTTCAGACGGAACCGGCTGATCGATGGTCGTGATCGGGCGGGCCTGCAGAATGCGAACCCGGCCGTCGCCGTCGATCGTCCATTCGATATCCTGCGGCACCCCGTGATAGGAACCCTCGATGCGATGGCAGACCGTAGCGATGCTGCGCAGCTGCGCTTCGCTCAGACTCGGCTTTTTCGCCTGATCGGCCGCCACTTCGACGGTTTTCGTGCCATAGTTTTTCTCGCGGTCGAAAACCAGCTTTTCAACCTTGTCGGCCAGCTGCGTTTCGATTACCGGGTAGTTTTCTTTTTTAAGACAGATGAACTGATCGGAATCAAGTGTACCAGAAACAAGACCTTCACCAAGGCCGAAGACTGAGGTGATAAGGATTTCGTCCTGATAGCGGGTGGTCGGGTTAACGGTAAAAGTGACGCCTGAGGCAACGCCGTCGATCATTTCCTGAACGACTACGGCCATCGAGACGTCATCCTGCGGGATGCCGCGCATATTGCGATAGGCAACGGCCCGGTCAGAGAAGATCGATGACCAGCAGGTAACGACCGCTTCACAGATTTCTTCGTCAGTGCGCCTGAACAGGCAGGTATCGAGCATCCCGGCGTATGAAAATTCTTTAGAATCTTCGCCCAGAGCTGATGAGCGCACGGCCATAAAACAATCGCTTTTAAAAAGACTGCGCAGAGTTGCAAACAACTCGGTTCTGATCTTTTCGGGTATTTTATGGCCGCAGATGCAGGCACGCAAATCGCCGGCGGTGCGGGCGATTTTATCGGGCGAAGAACAGTCTATTGCCTTCAGTTTCTTTTTAAATTCGTCTCTGAACGAATCGATGAAATCGTCAAAACAGTGGCGGGTGAGAACCGCAAAAGCAGGTACATCGGCACCGGCTTCGGTCAGTTTGAGAAGATTGCCACCCTTTCCGCCGACCAGCGGCAGCACCTCTGCAAAATTGCGGTTTGCGCAAGAAACTATATACATGGCGGTTTCCTCGTTTTTGTCTTTGATTCAGGTAATAATTGTAACCGACAAACCCACAAACGCCAATATACAAAATCAGCCGGTTTTATCAGGCATTTTCAGGTTTTCACCGGCAAGAAATTTGCGCAGAACGCTTTCAAGAACCTTTGGTTCAACCGGTTTGCAGATCAGGTCATCCATGCCAGCTTCGAGACATTTTTCGAGTTCGCCCTTGATGGCACTGGCTGTAAGGGCGATGATCGGTACATGCACCCCGGCAGTTTCGCTGCGGCGAATCTCGCGGACAGCGGTGTAGCCATCGACTTCAGGCATCTGCAGGTCCATAAAAACCAGGTCCGGATGTTCCTTCGTGAATGCCTCGACTGCCTGTCGACCGCCTTCAGCTTTAATTAATTCAGCTCCCGGAACAATTTTCGCAATCAGTTCACAGGCAATAACCATGTTCATTTCAACATCTTCGACAACCATTATTTTAGGCCGGAGGCTTTGTAAAAAATCGTTCGCAGCTGCTTTTATATCAACCCGGGATTCGACCGAACTTGAATTCTGCTCAACTATGCGGCAAAGCCAGCTGTAAAGATCATTTGGCCTGACCGGCTTGATCAATTTCGCTTCCACTCCAAGTTCATGGCAGTCAGCAAGAACCTCGGGGTCGTCAATAGAACTGCAAAGAAGAATCACCTGCCGGGCAGACCCATTGTGTACCTGATTCATCCTGATTTTTCTTATGGTCTCGATGCCGTTCTGACCTGGCATCATGTAGTCCATGATAATTGCGTCAAAATGCAGGCCACTGTTGACCATAATCTCGGCCTGAGCACCACCGGCAACCGTCTGCACCGAAACACCCCATTTTTCAAGCATCTCTTTGAGAATAATGCGATTCTGCTCGTTATCATCGACAATCAGAATATTCTGCAGACTCTTGAGACGGTGCGCTTCGAAAGGCTCGCCAGGTTCAAATTCAACCGGAATACTGAAATAAAATAGGCTGCCGGTGCCAGGCCGAGATTCTAACTTAAGTATACCGCCCATTTTTTCAACCAGCAGTCGTGCAATTGTAAGACCCAGTCCGGTTCCGCCAAAACGCCTTGTTGTCGAATTATCGGCCTGAGAAAATTCTTTGAAAATTCTTTCTACTTCTGCGGCTTCAATGCCTATACCCGTATCTCTAACAGAAACAACAAGCAGGCCTATTCGCCCATCGCCGTTTTCGAGTTCAATTTTAAGCTCGACTTCGCCCCGCTCAGTAAATTTGATGGCATTGCTCAGCAGATTAACCAGAATCTGCCCAAATCGCACCGGATCAAGATGAAAATATCGCGGAATGCCTGGAGAAATATTCAGCAGCAGCTCGATCTTTTTCTTCTCGGCAGCAAATCTGACAGCAGCGACATTCTGCTCTACCAGCTGCGGCAGATCGGTCTTAACCCTTTCCAGCTCAAGTTTTCCGGCCTCAATTTTGGAAAAATCAAGAATATTGTTAATGATGCCAAGCAGCGAGAGTGCCGCCGTATTGGCATTTCGCGCATAGAGCCCCTGTGAATTTTCGAGTTTTGAACCGAGCAGAAGCTCGGTAAAGCCAATAACCCCATTCAACGGAGTACGCAATTCATGGCTCATATTGGCAAGGAACTGAGATTTGGCGCGATTGGCGGCTTCGGCCCGGTCACGGGCAACAACAAGCTCTCTGGTGCGTTTATTGATAATATATGAAAGAACAAGGTTAACACCGATTAACACGAAGATCAGCGAAAGGCCGAGTATAACCCATTCTCTGAACTGATCGGTTATCGACGCCGGGCGCCCCTGCAAAAATGCTCCCTCGGGCAACAGCGCATCGTTAATCTTGAACTTCTCAAGCATTTTCCAGTCGAATTTTGGCACGGTTACCGGCTCATAACGAACCGGCAACCCGGCAAGAGGTGTACCACCAAAATATTGAATCACTTTCCTGGCAACTGCACTACCCTGTTCGTGGCCGCTGGTAAGAAAACCTCCAACCGGGCCATAACCAAGGCTGAAATCCCATAAGCAGTAAACCGGAACCTGGCTCGCACTGGCGATAAGACTCGCCCCATCGTCAAATTCCAGAAAGCGACCTGCGCGGTCACGAAAAAAGATGCTCCAGATTACTGCACTGCCCGGGCGCAACCGGCTTACTTCTTCAGAAAGTTCGGCAAAGGTAGCATCGGTTAACTGTCTGATTTTTATTTTCTGATATTTTTTTCTGCACCCATCAAGATATGCAGACAGGATTCTACCGGTCTCGGTATTGTCAACGACAAACACTATTTCTGAAAGCTCAGGGTGCAGCCTGCTTATCAGCTCAATATTCCGGTCGATGTCAACGACTTCGCTGATACCGGTAAAGTTCGGCAACCCTTCCAAAACCTGAGGATCGAGATAATTCACGCCGCAGAAAAAGACCGGAACTCCAGGAAAAACATCCTTCCCAGACTCACACATATATTCAAAGGCCAGATTATCAGAAACGATCACCGCATCTGGCTGCATGTTGCGGTATTTGTAACTGAGCAGTCCTTCAAGCAGCATTTTGTAGTTTTTATCCCAGCGCCGCTTGCTGTCCATGTATTCGTGAATCAGTTCGACACCCGTCGGCCATGTCTGCATTACCTCACTTATGCCAGCCGAAATATCATCTGTCCATTTAAAGCCCTGATGGTAAGAATGGAGCACTACCACTCTTTTTTCGCTGACCTCAGCTACTGAAGAAATCGGCAAAAAGAACAGCATAGCCAGCCAGAGAAGAGCTAACCGGGTCGGAAAAAGAAAACCCCTCTTTGCAGACATTTTCCCTCGCACAGTGTTCGAATAATTCAGAACAAATCAAAAAGAATCTTTATTATCAACGATAAACGAGCAGATAGATCGAAGTGGCAATTGCGGCCGGATAAGCAAGAAGATACAGGGTAACCATACCGCGATACAATTTTGCAAAAGCCTTGTCAGGCCTGAAAGCATACAGTGCCCCGGCTATTACCACGATCAGAGTGACTGCAGCTGCAGGCCCGAGCAGTCTCAAATCGGCAACGGCGGCAAATTTGCTGACAGCGGCATAATAGAAAGCCAGATAAGCCGCAGCAACATTTACCAGAAGCAACAGAACCGCACCCCAGGGGCGAAGCCGTGCCGAATATGAATCGACACCATCGCGTTCTTCTTCGGCACCAAAGGTTTTGCGGCCAAACTCGAAGACATTGAAAACGAACCAGTTGCCAAGAGCGAACAGCAGAGTCGAACGGTCGGCCTGAGCAGCATCGGAAAAACAGACAACCGTATGAATCAGCAGGCTGATCATCGCCGCTGAAAATGTGTGAGTTATTGCGTAGAGCTCGAGTTGCGGGCGTAGCCAGTCGCCGATAAAAAATTCCATGCGCATCATCAGAGTAAACCAGATAACCATGATGCATGCCGGCAGCATCGGCCATGCCATTATGCCGGAAATGGCCAGTTCAGCAAGCAGACAGACGAGCGTCATTGCCGAGAATTCGTCGACACTGATAAGACCTCTTGCCAGAGGTCTTTCAGGGTTATGTTCCCGGTCAAAATGATAATCTTTGACCTCGTCGAAAAGCCGCATATGCAGAAAAATCAGCCAGACAACAATAAAGCCGGCAGTAAGTCGTTTCCAGCACGGGGGAGCGTGCACCCCTGGTTGATAAGCCATGAAAGCGCTGGCAGCGAAAAAAGCGCTGACCATAAGAGTTATGCCGAAAGGTTGGTGCCGCTCTTTTAAAAATTGCCACCAGCGGGAAAAAAAAGCCATACTACCTCCGCAGATATCGGCCGGCGCATTGCCAGCATTGTAATTGTCCGCAGCTCTTCTTCTACTTATGATCAGAATCAGGTTACCATGCAGCAAATCAGCAGACAATAAAATGTTTCCCAGGCTATTAACCAGCCCAAACAGACAAACCACCACGTCATCCCTGCGCAGGCAGGGATCCAGGCTCTAAACGACGAGATTCCCGCCTGTATCCCTCCGGGGTATAAACACGGGAATGACGAAGAACCCTGCAACTCAAATGTGACAATGAACTATAAGCGTAGTATCAAGCGTTTCAGAGACGCAGGCCGCGACGACGGATTTCGGCAATTTTTGCCGGCGAAGGCGTGCGGGTATAGTTTTCTTTTGCCGTCACGTTCGCCATGCCTATGTCACGGCCATGCCTTCTGATTCTTTCGAGGCAATTCAGAAGACATGGGGCTTCGAGCTGACTCGACCTGAAGGGAATTTCGATGTATGAGCGCACACCCTGAGTATCTACTTCGCAGCGCTCAATAATTGCACCGTCATCGATCTTTTCGTTCATCCAGTGAATCGAAAAACCTACTGGCCGCCCTTCTATCCAGGCCCAGAGGTCGCACATTGTACCTCGATTATCTGGCAACAACCCGTGATGAATATTGATACAGCCAATTTTTGGCAGATCGAGAACCGGCTTTTTATAAATATTGCGGGTGCGCATATTCACCATCAGATCAGGCTGCAGACCGCCGATAAACTGAAGGGCAGCCTGACTGTTCACGGTTTTGCAGCTGAACAGTCTGATGCCGCGTTCGCTCAGCAGCTTTATACGCGGGTCGTTAAGGCGCGACTGAACCAGATTGTGCATAAGCGTAAAGCTGAAGCCGGGGGCACCAATGGCAAGCAGACCTAAAATATTTTTCAGCAGCAGCTTTTCGGGTACCTTTATCATGATCACTGCCGCAGGTTCGATGCCGGCCGGCAGTTCTTTCTGGCTGGTAACGTGGTCAATAAGCGACAAATAATTGTCTTTTACGTAAGTTACGTCAGAAGTAACAAAAATAGTCTTCATATCAGGCTTTGACTCCTGGCTTTAGACCACCGGCCCTACCGTAGCGGGCGTGTGCGTCGGTAAATTCGTCTGCGGCCATGGCCCCGATGATCGAAATTTCGCCGGCTAGAACCCCGACCGCAAGAATTTCGGCAAACTTCTGGGCATTACCTGGCCCGGCACATTGCATGAGCTCAAGACAGCTTTTCTGGGTCGGAAGTCTGGTGCCACCACCAACTGTACCGACCATGATTCCGGGCAGGGTTACGCTGATCTGCAGGTCGCCATCGACCATCTGCAGATAGGTGATGCCGGCGGCAGATTCGGCAACACAGGCAGGATCCTGGCCGGCAGCAATATAGACGGCAGCGAGAGTGTTGGCGTAATGCGCCTGCACCCCGAAGGCATGTGCCTGAATCGATGTTACCATCGAAAGATCTGCCAATCGGCACATGCGCTCAGGTGTAGTGTGCAGAATCTGCTTAACCAGCGCAGCCGGAATAAGACAGGCAGCAACAATCTTCTTGCCGCGGTTACCGGTAAAGTTGATGCTGTTGATTTTCTTGTCGCCCGAAAGATTGGATTCAAGGAACCAGTCTTCGATGCGACCATCATAATTTTTGAGAATATAGTCTACGGCACAGCGGGTCGCAATGGTGGTCATATTCTGCCCAGAGGCATCACCGGTCGAATAGCTGAAGCGCAGAATCAGCTGGCAGCCAATCGGAAAAAGCTCGATCTCTTTCAATTTTCCGTGGCTGGTAGTACTTTCGGCGGCTTTTTTTATTTCTTTAAAGTTGCTGTCGACCCAGCCAGAGAATCTATCCAGCTCGCTCAACGAGGCGAAAACAAAAACCGGCGTTCTGACAACGCTATCGCTGACGAGTCTTACCTCTGCCCCGCCAGACATGGTGATAATCTGGCAACCTCTGGCGACAGAAGAAACCAGCGCCCCTTCGGTTGTGGCAAGCGGCAGATAGAATTCGCCCTGCGCATATTTACCAAGTACCTTCAGCGGGCCGCAAACACCAACCGGTATCTGGGCAAAGCCGGCAAAACCTTCGATATTGCCCGAAAAATCTTCGGGTTTATCGGGCACCGGTAACCTGAAGTCAGCTTTACCGGTCAATTCTCGAACAAACCGCTGACGCTCTTCAATCGCTGACTTCGAAAAATCAAGCATCGGCGGCAGGCTTTTCTGAACCTTTTCGGGCGATGCCGAAGCAAAAATTTTCTTCACATCAGCACGGCGGGCCAGATAGGCGAATATTTCCGAGAAGGTCTCCACAGGAGTACCGATCAGCTCACGGAAAGAAACCTCAAACCGGTGCTCAAGTTTGATAAGCAATGCAATTATTCCGAGCGAGTCGAGTTGCATAAAAGCATCGAGCCGAGTGGCAGCACCGATCTTTTCATTTTCCACATTGAGAAAAGCGGCCACTTCGCGACAGAAAAGATCAAAAAGCCTCTCATCGTGTGGTTCCTGATGTTGCCCTTCGGGGTGACCGACCTGTTGGTTTGCCGCCGCTTCAGGATTCAGCATTGCGGCAACTTCGAAACGTTTGATTTTAGCGCTGGCTGAGCGTGGCAGCGGTTTGTCGACGATAAAAATGCGGCGCAGTTTTTCGGCCTCAGGCCAGCTGGCAGTGCGCTGACGAATATCTTCTTCGACAAAGTCACGTACCTTGCCGACACTTTTATCCTTGAAAAATTCGTTGCGGCTGAGCAACGCAAGGGCCGGCACTTCAAGTCCTTCTGCGCAATAGCCGAAAATGACGTATTCTTCGGCATAAGGCAACGTGCCAAGTCGCAACTCAAGCTCGTCAGGGTAAACATTCAGCCCCGAACCAGATATAATTACCTCTTTAGCACGGCCTCTGATGTGAACATTGCCTTCAGCGTCAATCTGCGCCAGGTCACCAGTTTTGAAGTAGTCATCGACAAACATCTCGGCGTCGAGTTCGGGCTTGCCGTAAACTCCTGAAAAAATCGTCGGGGTCGAAATCAGCAGTTCACCCACGCCGTTTACCGGCTGGTCTATTTTAACTTTGACGCCTTCCTGAGGGCGACCGACCGATTCAATCGGGCAGTTCAGGCCGATAAGCACCCCGGCAGCGGTCTCGGTCATGCCAAACCCCTGAAAAGTTCTGATGCCACGCGAAATAAGAAGCTGCATTACCTGTGGACGCGGCGCAGCGCCACCTATAATCATTGTCAGACCTGTGAGCTTAAGTTCAGGCGCCTGCATCAGCCCCATGGCAAGAAGTTCTGACAATCTGGGCACGGCAAGAAGGTAAGTAATGCGGTGCTTCATGAGCAACTGCATTATCTCGGCGGGGTTGAAACTGTTGCAGACCACCATGGTCGAGTGGCAGTCGAGCATCACCAGCCCGGAATCAACCAGAGCAAAAACGTGAGTAAAGGGCAGCAGCGCCAGTATTTTGTCTTCAGGGTGATAACCGGAAATTTTCAGCCCCAGCCGCACCGACTCAACCAGAGCCCGGTGACTCAGCATGATGCCCTTTGGCTTGCCGGTTGTACCAGAGGTGTAGATTATGCCTGCAATATCGCCGGCTTTAATGTCAGCCTCATCGCAGATCACCGTCGAAACGCTGCCGAAGGCAAAAAGATCGAAGTAACGGTCAACGGTTGCAAGAACTTCACAGCCCGACAGCATGAATTCGGCATACCGATTTTCGAAGCGACGCGAAATAAAGATTGCCGCGGGCCGGCAATCTTCGACTATCGCATGAAAACGCTCTACGGCACAATTACCGTCGACCGGAACCGCAATAGCTCCGGCATTGGCAATACCCAGAAAAATCGGCAGCCAGAACAGGTGGTTCTCGCTGACCAGCATTATCCGTTCCCCATGGCCGATACCGGCTTCTCTGATCATGCCGGCAATGTGTTTAACCTCGTCGGCAAGCTGCTGATAAGTCAGTTTTTCGCATTTGCCCCTGGCATCGTCTGAAATAATGGCATCTTTTGAGGCAAATTCGGGGTTCAGAGTGATTTTAAGGGTATCACCAAACATCAGTTGCTCCTCAGTTGGATTAATCTGAGGAAAATTATAACAGATTATCGCGGCCATTTCAGTCGCCGGCCGAATAAATCAGCCGGCAGCTGAATCCACATAAAAAAACTCAGAAATAGGCTTCGAAAGCGAGGGTCAGGCGACGGCCGGGTCGGGTGTAGCCAAGAACCCGCTGTCTCTGTGTGTCGGTAAGGTTAAGCAGCCCGACTTCAAGACTGCATTCTTTAAAAGTCTGCCGTATGAACATCGAGAGATCGTGACTTGCCGGCGCAGACTTCGTGTTTTCGGCGTTTTCCCAGGTTTCACCCCACCAGCGCCCCTGAAGAGCATATCTGGCATTGCCGTATTTTCGTTCCAGCATGACGCTGGCCTGTCTGTCAGCGATGCCAGGGGCCTGTTTGCCGCTTTTTTCAAGAATGGCCTTGTCCAGCCACGAAAAGTTGCCATATAGATCGCACCCTGCCAATTTACAGTCAGAAAGAACCATCTGGTGTGACATGATTTCGGCCCGGTCAAGATTCGCGGCCTTGATTCCCCAGGTATAAGCAGGATCAGTGGTTGAAGTGGTTCCAATCAGGTCGGCAACCCTGAATCTGGTGACCCCGGCGGCGATTCTGCCGAAGCCTTTAATCAGGCGCGAAAGGTTGACCGCCGTCGAAGTTGAAAATTCAGCGCCCAATTGCGGGTCTCCGTAGGCAGGGTAATAGCGCTCGTTGAGAGCCGGCATTCTGAATGCCCTGCCCCAGGCCGCAGAAATGTCAAAAGCGGCAAAGCGGTAGCCGAATTCCAGATTGCCGGTATTGACTGCAGAATGGTTCTGCGGGTCATCGTGGCGAAAGACGGCATTTAAAGAGCCTCTATCGCCAATCCCGCCATCCCAGGCAATAATTCCGGCCCTGTCAGTTTCCCGCAGCGAAAGAATGCCGGTATTGACCGCATGCGTTTCGGTTCTCGCCAGCTCTAAAAGACAGTTTCCATGTTTGCCGGCAAAACTTCGACTGATCGCCTGTCTCTGCCTCGCTGTCTCGAAACCGTATTCATTGAACGGGTTACTTTCGTCGATGCCGGAAAAGCCGTTATGAGCGGCAACATGCGTAAGTTTAAACTCACCATTACCTTCTGCTTTTATCACCGCAGCATTGATCTGTGAGCTGATCTTTTTCTGCCTGAAAAAAAGATTGTCGACAGGCAGAGTCGTCACAAAATCAAAACCGTCGAGGTCTGTCAGGCTTTCGTTGTAAGCGCCGCTCAACTGCAACTGCAGATTTTTGCCTAATTCTGTCTCGACAGCCAGATAGCCAGAATCAGAATTGAAGCCATCGCGTTCACCATTGCCGGTTGCCTGTTCTGCTGCAGAAATGCCAGGGGTTGCGAACTGCCCGACCCTTAGCCCGATTTTGGCAGAGCCAGTTTCCAGGCGTGTTTCTACCGATTCTCCATGGCCGCCATGGCCGTCTGTCCAGAGACGCAGTCGGCCATGATCGGGGAAACGGCTGCTAAGCCGCAGCGTGCCGCCGATACTGTTGCTGCCCCAGATGGTCGCGCGGTTTCCTTCCCAGAATTCGGCCTTATCGAACTGCAGGGTCGAAAAATCGCCAATATCAGGAGTGCCGGTAAAAGGGTCATTGACCGGCATGCCATCTTTGACCACAAGAATCTTGTTGCCAGACAGCCCGCCAGCACTGACGGCCGCCACCGAACCGCTGCCACCACTGCTGCGCAGATGCAGACCCATCTGACCATCGAGCGCATCAACAATTGTGGTGCGACCGGTGGCCGACAGGTTCTCAAACCAGGTTTCGCCGTCGGGCCTGCCGGTGATCTCTTCGGGATAATTCCAGGCCGGAGCGCTGACTTCGACTGTGCCAAGATCAAAAGTCTGACTGGCACTGCCGCCTGCCGATTTTGCCTGATCAGCAAAACAGGGAACAGAGAGACAGGAAAACAGGAAAAAGGGGAAAACAAAAACTTTTCTGAGCATGGGTCATCGCCACCTCGCGTAAAATGCATCAGAGAAAAGCTCTGATGTGACCCTGAGGTATTCCGGCTTGAGGTTCATCCGTATGCCCGGTCTTCCCATCATGCGACAGTGACCTTAAAGCGGGCATTTGTCCCCTGTTACGGCGACGGACTCGCGGGAGATTTCCACTCCACTTCCCATTCGGGCCACGGGGATGTTAAACCAACGCAGGCTGCCGTGCAAGCGCTTTTTTGAAAAACCTGCCGGATTGAGGCTTAAAACTCGTAGCCGGCGCGCAGCCTGATATCTTTCTGCAGATTCGAATCAGAAGCTCCGGTTATAATGGCGCCCGAAAGTTCGACCCAGCCCCACTGCACCCTGCGATTGAGGCGGCCTTCAAGGTTTTGCACCGTACCGCCGCTCTTCTCGAAGCGAGTGTCTTCGACACCGATGCCAAAGGTGGTTTTGTGTGAAATACGGCGTTCGGCGCGGCCATAAAGAGTGCGACTGGTTGAAGCGGTGCTGGTTTCGACAAGATAGCCGATACTGGCCCGGTCACGCTTTTTTGTGGTGTAAGTGAGGTTACCGTCATAGAACCAGCAATCCGGGATCTCTGGCCCGTTGAACCAGAACTGGCTGCCCACACCGCCTTCAACGTAGATCTGGCCACTTTCCAGACCGGCAAAGTGCCGCATCATGCCAGAATCGGTAGTGTCATTGAAAAGCAGACGATAATCTGATGTCAGATCGAACTTTTTCGGTTCGAAATATTGCATGGCCAGATGCATAGAATCGGTTGCCCCACCATTGAGATATTCACCGCTCACCCTGAAAGTGTCGGCATTGTAACCGAACATGGCACCGCCATAGTTTTCGTCGAATTGCTTAACTGATTTTACCGCCATGTAAGCGTTGTCGTTAAAGCTGTAATGCATGCGCCCTTCGGCAAATGATGGCTGATTCGAGCCATCGAGATCAACCGCCGCAATTCTGCCAAAATCTACAGTGGTTTTCAGTCGGTTGCCGGAAGGGTAGAACCACGAAATACCATCAACGGTCTGCAGAAGGTTATTGCCGGTTACAATGCGCCCAGCCTTGAATTCAAGAGGGCTCGACATGTTGTAGCCCTTGAAAGAGGCCTGATAAAGGTAGTTTTTTTCGGGTGCGATACCAAGCAGGTCTTTGTAAAGAACGTGGCGATAACTCAGCTCTGTCACCAGATTCGGGGTTTTGCGCGTATAAACGAACCGCTGCGCCGATTTTTCGCGATAAGGACCAAACGGAGTGTCAGTATTCGATTCTTCACGCTCAATATAGGGCACCGGCATCAGCGAACCTTCGGGCCGGGTCGAGGCAAATAAAGAACCGGCAGCAGGCAGCAGCCATACCGCAAACAGCATTAACCAGAGAATTGTTCGCCTTCTGTTAATGTTTTTTTCCTGGTTCGAGTTTTCTAAGTTAATTATCGGACGATTAATCTGAAAACCGTAGACCGCCATCATGCCTCAGACAAGGCATTATAAAACAGAAAGAAATTCTGCCCCGAAAAGCAGCATGTTCGGGTATAATTTTCCCCTGGCTCTCAAGTTTCAATTTGTATTTCTGGGTCTGATCCCGTAATGGCTTTAGTTATCAGCAAAACAGCTTTCGGCAAAGCAGGCAGAATAAATGCATGGTTTGCATTTGCTGTTCTGCTGTTTATTCCGGCGGCCCTGATCAGTCAGGCATTTTCTCTTTTTCTTGGAGAATACCGACAGCAAACCCTGAACCAGAAAACCAGCAATGCTCGAATCGAAATGGCTAAGCTGCAAAGCGAGCTTTCAGAGCAAAACGTAGTTCAGATAGCGATGAATGAGTTCACCAGCCGAATCGGCAAAACTCCAGCAGAAACTCTGGGGCCAGATTTTGCGGGTGAAGCCGGACGGATTTTTCGCCGCCGGTTTCCGAAAAAATCTTTATTGACGTGGTTTAACCAGGACTTTCACATCGTCACTCCCACCGGAGAACCCGAAATTGAGCAAAAAAGAGCCTGGCAGGCTTTTGCCAGATCGGTTTTTGCGCCACGCAGCACTGACAATATGAATCGCCGAATTGCCGACGGTTTTGTCAAATCCGTAATGAGTGATTTTCTCGATACAACTTTTTTTGCCGAACTTCTCAATAAATGCACTGCAATCAGCTTTAAAGGACAAAAACATTACATCGCTTTTTTTCATCTGCAGGGGCAGAAATCTGATCGAACCACCGGATATCTGATCGCTATTATTCCCTCAGAAAAAGCCAAACCTTTCTGGCTGCAGGAACGGGCCTTACGAAGAATCGCAGACAAGGGAATGCTTATCGGCGGGTATTTTATCAGCAGCGACATGGTAGTCAACAACTCTACCATCTCAGAAAATCAGCTTCACGGGTTTCTGTCAGACTTTCGGGCCGGTCGCCCCAGAAGCATCAGGCAGGGAATTTTTTATTTTTCTGAAACATGCTTCATTAACCCTGATCTGTTCATAACCATAGGCATTCCGCTCAGCCGAAAAGACCTTTTGTTCGAGAGTTTTCTCGATTTTATTCCCTATCTGTTATGGCTGCCGGGATTACTGTGCCTTCTTATATCTATGCTCCCCGGAATAACGGATCTGGCCGGCCTGTCACTGAAAACCCGCTTTTCGCTGACCACCCTGATAATTGCTGTGGTGCCATTACTGCTGGCCCTTCTTTACGGAGCGATAAATACCGCCAGGCTTGGAATCGAAGAGCAGCAAAACGAGTTGCAGCATCTGAAGCAGATATTTACCAAAATCGAAGACGAAGTTGCCAAAAATATCTCTGATTTCGAAGCCAATCTGAAAACCGGTTTTTTGAACCGCTTCAGAGACCGGCTACCGGATGAACAGACAGCAAGAAAAATGTTTGCAGAATTGCAAGAGTTTGGCTGTGAAGTGGTCACCATTTTAACCCCTGATGGCAGGATCTTTCACGCTTCTGATACAGCTCTTGAAAAAATCAGGCAAAGAGTCTGTTATCAGATTTCCTTTATCCGAAACAGTCTGGAAGCAGACGGATTTGACATCGCCGCTATCGAAAAGACTTTTCCCAAACCTACAGCTGGCTTCAGTGTTGACGACGTTAGATATTTCAGCTCTAATCTACGCCAGGATTTTCACAATCGCATTATCCGAATGGAGCTGGGATCAAGATTGTTCAGCAGCTTTTCAACCTATATCAAAGACGGAAACGGGAAATTACTCGGTTGTATGATGCTTGGCATCGACTACCGCCGGCTGCGGCAGAATTTTCTCGACCAGGTCGTCAGTTCAGCCCAGACAAAAGATTCCAGGTTTTTTACCTATTCGAAATTCAACAGCGGCAAACAAAATATGCCGGCCGTGAGCGATATGCGAAATCTTCTGATTCTCACCGATCTGACCGGTGACTCTTTCGATTTTGACTATTATTGGAAAAAGAACAGATATCAGGTATTTTGCCGTTCATTAAAAGACCTTGACAGTGCGGCAATTATAATCAGAAAACTTGAGAACAGTAAGCTTCCGACTGGATTCGAACAAATTGCACTGCTTCTTTTCATCATCACCGCCTCGCTTCTGATTGCTGGCAGAATCCTCAAATATTTCGACATCTTCTTTCTCAACCCCGTCCTGAAACTTGCTATCGCCGCCGAGCGGGTTGAAAACGGCAATTTTTCTTATTCTGCCGAGAATATCGGGCATAACGAGCTTGGCGCTCTCCAGGAAAATTTTGGATTCATGGTCAAGGGACTGCAGGAAAAAGCGGAAATGAAAAAATATCTACGGCAAGAACTGGTAACAAACCCTGGGCACCAGCATGGCGGCAGCAGCAGAGTTACCGTAACCATAATGTTTGCCGGCGTCAGAAATTTTTCTTCACTCGAAAGCCGACTATCTCCGGAAGAAGCCATGCAGGTAATGAATGCTTTTTTATCAATCTGTGAAAAATCAGTGCATGCGCATGGCGGCGAAATTGACAAATTTATGGGCGAAACCGCCATGGCAAGTTTTTCACATTCAGAAACAGGGTCGACCGCGCAGCACCGAGCGATCACCACAGCTCTGCAAATCATCGAAGAGAGTGGTTTAAAGCCGACAACAGCTGATCTGACCATCGGCATCGGCATTGCTACCGGAACAGTAATTGCCGGCAAAATGGGGTCGAGACGCAAGCGACTCGATTTCACTTTTATCGGCGATACGGTAAATCTGGCTGCCAGACTCGAAAAACTTGCAGGCAGTGGTTCAATGCCCGCGATACTTGCAACTGCAGAAAATGCTGAAAATCTCAAGAAAGATTTTATGATTTCTGCCCTTGAACCTGTAAAAGTAAAAGGCAAGGAACAACCTGTTGAAATCATTTCTGTGCAAGGATTGGCAAAAGAATGAAGCAGGCAGGTTTCAAACTTATTATTTTTACTCTGGCAGTTGCATTTGCAGGGATGATCGCCATTACATACGAGCAGTTCAGGCGCTATGCCACAGCGAGACAAAAAAGTTTCAGCAGCGAACTGCAACATGAGCACGCTGTCCTGGAAATAATTTCACAGCCGGCAACCATGGCAGCAGCAAGGCTGACAAGGCTGTTCAATTTCTCAAAGCCTCTCAGGCAGACAGACTTATCTGCCATAAAAACATCGCTGATAAAATATTTCGGAAATGAAGCAAGATTTATAGTTGCAGACAGTAAACTCAATGAGTTTGTTTCATTCGGCTTTTCTGAGAACGAAGTTTCTAACTGGTTTCAGATTTTTCAAATTTTCCCGACTTTTATTTCTCAAGACGGTGGCTCTTTATCATCACCTCAGCTGATCGAAATGCTCAGAAAAAACCTTGGCCAGCATTTTTCTCTGGGACATCTGGCAAACTTTCTCTCAATCTTCGAAAACAAATTCGGCGAAGATTTCGGAATGATAGTTTTCGGAATTGGAGTCAACGAGAAGATGCGAAAAATTTTCAATATACGCTTAAGCAGCCCGGCTACCGGTGAATCCATGACGCCAAACATTTTCTGCCATATGCTGGTTTTTGTCCCACAAAAAGTCTATTCAAGCCGCAAATGGCTGTCGGAAAACGTCGATCTGCTTGCCGGCAAAGACAAAGAAGCGATAAGCGGTAGTAAAGAAGAGCTGGTGAATTTTCTGCAAAAAACCGGCCGCGAAAAAGCCGCAATCAGACTTGCAGAATTGATGCAAAAAAGCAGCTCTGGCTTTTTCGAAGAAAATAACGCCGGTTATATTTTTGACAAATTCACGGATGAGACAAAACCGGCTGATGATTTGCGCATTCTTCTGATTCAGTCGAAAAAAGCTGACAGATCAATGGTTATTGCAATTTTCATCGCAGCTGCCATACTTCTATTGTTTGTGGTCATCATCCTGATTTTCGCTAACAATGAGCAGCGGCAGCTGTTTTTACGCATGCAGCTCGCAACTCATTTTCTTGTTCTATCACTTCTTGCCGCCTCAGTACCCATGTTTGCTCTCGGAATTCAGGTATTTTCACAATGGCAGAATCTTGGCCTGCAGGATGAAAACATGATTTTTGCAGAGCTTGAAGATAAGATAAAGAACCTCGAAAACGAATACAGTCTCCAAACCGGTGATTTGCTCACCGCCATAAATTCTTTTCAGCTTTTCTGCAGAGAAATGCCTGAATTCATCGTAAGTGAGGTTAAAAAACGCGCTCAGGTCTTTAAGCCCTTCTCTACGACTCAGATTTTTATCAGCGATCGCTCAGGAAAAATTGAAGTCGTCAACCTTGGCACAGCCACCTCTGAGTTTGCTGCAATGGATGATTCAACCAGATTTCTATCAATACTTGTGAAATTTGTTCAGCAGAGCCTGAAATTTGGCGGCAAAAGCAACCAGATGGATATTAAAGAAGGCGTTCTGATCGAGACTGCCACAGAAGCCCTCGGAACTGACAACATGTACACTCTGGCATTGCAACAAAACCAGCTTCTGACTTTTAAAATGCTGCATGGTGCAATCTGGGCCCTGACAATTTTTCAGAATGATCCTCTTGGCATTCCAGAAAGACTGTATCTTCACATCATTCACCGCAGTGCATTTCAAAAGACCATGATAAACAAATGGCAGCAACGGTTCGATGGCAACATCCCTGAATATGTTTTCTCAAGTCTGAATGTCGGATTTTTCGAAAAGAAAACCAGTGTCTGGCTGGAACATATACCTGAACTGGCTGCAATGACCAGAGCGCTCAACCATGGCGGCGGCCAGATAAAAACCAGATTCCAACGCGGCGAAAAAACATTTTACTGTGCCGGCAGAAGGCTTAAAGCCTTCGACTGGGCCTGCCTGGCAATCAAACAAGCCGCACCAGCCGGCAGTTTTTTTGACCGCTCACTGCTGGTAATCTCTATGATTATGGGATACGTCCTGCTGATAATGGGTTTTGCGGGCTACTACTTCAATCAGATTTTCATCAAACCGGTCGGGCAGCTCAGCAAAGGGGTTTATGAGATGGCTCAAGGAAATTATGACCTTCGTATCGAGACTGAAACCGATGATGAAATTGGCCGCATGTGCCAGAGCTTCAACCACATGGGTGCAAGTCTCAAAGAGAAGGAGTTTTTGAGCAGATTTCTTTCTGACATTGCCATGGATGCCATCAGTGGCAAGTTCTCGGAAAGGGCCACCCGTGTCAGCGGCACGGTTCTGTTCTCTGACATTCGCGACTTCACGACAATTACAGAGCAAAATGAGCCAGAAGAAGTCGTTGAAATGCTCAACGACTACATGACCGCCATGGAAGAAGCTATCGAAAGCGAGTCCGGCACAATAGAAAAATTCATCGGCGATGCCATCATGGCGGTTTTTCTTCCCGCCATCGGCCTGCAGAATCCGGTTATAAGAGCCACAGCTGCTGCTGAAAAGATGCAGACGGCCCTGGCTGAGTTGAACGCGAAACGCTCTGAAAAAGGACAATTTGCGATTTCAAACGGGGTCGGCATCGCGACCGGTCAGCTGCTAATGGGTGTTATGGGCAACGAACAGGGCCGCCGCGATTTTACCGTAACCGGTATTACCGTCAGGTTGGCAGCAACAATGGAAAAATACAGCAGAAAGGCTCGCAGCCGGAAAATCATACTTTGTCCAAATTCCGCTGAAGCAGCGGCTGGCGCCGGAATAAAAACCTTCAAGATGAAGGATGAAGACGCCTTCGAGCTGGCATGAACAAACTAAACCCTGATGATCTCACTTTTTCTGCAGCAGAAACTCACCCGGCCGGGTGACCAGCCCGGTGTAGTAGGCGGTATCGAGGTTATCGCTCTTGACCGCCAGCCCCCCTCTCACGGGCATGATAAACCAGCTGTCGAGATTTTTTCCGGCCAGCGGGCCAAGTGTGCCACGACGAATGAAGGTAAGAAAGTAGCTGTTCACCGTGCCCGAGAAAGCAAAGGCGGTTTTGCCCGGCTCCTGAACGCCTGGTTTTTCTACCAGCGGCACCAGGCCGGTCGGTGAAATAGTTACTGAGCCACTGACCTGGTTACCGCTCTGCAAACAGGTCATACTTGCCACGGCCTGAACCGCTGCAACAGTTTTTCCTGAGGCATTCTGCAGATAATAAAAAACTTTGCCCGAATATTCGCCCGAATAAGAAAAGGCTGTAGTCGAGCGCTGCATGCAGTCCGAAAATGCTTTCCCGCTGATTGCCGCAGTTGTCGCATCAGAAACGTGCTTATCGAAAGCGGCTGTCGTCATTGTCGACTTTTTCAGCTCAGCCTGCATCGAACCGGCGAGAGAATCGAGCAAAGCGGTTTTAACCTGATAGTCATTGAGCTGATCATGTGCGATATTGGCGTCTTTTGCCAGCGCATCACGAAGATGCCAGTCGGCAGAACTTCTGAGAGACACACCCATTGGCAGGCTGACTTTTCTACCGGTATGAGGAGCAAAAGCTCTAAGTTTAAGGCCATTACAGCGCAGCTCTACATTATAAGCAGCAGCTGGCGATAGTTTTTCGACCGTAAGAACCCGGGTATCGGCATTCAGCGAATAAGTTACCGCCCGACCGTTAACCTGGCAGGCAGCACTGGCGACAAAACGCGCAAAGGCATCGGGTGAATTCGTCTCGCCAATTGCCGCCAGAATACCGCTGGCAGCAACCTGAGGCACACCGACGACCCCGCTTATAGTTACCGAATCATCTTCGACCGGCGTGCCAGAAGAGCCGGGTATAGAACACCCGGTCAGCAGCAGACTGGCAAAAAGCGTTATGAATACAAACAGATTTATCGTGATTTTTTTCATGTCAGGTTCCCTTTTTATTCAGCGCCAGAAAAGATTCGGCACCACCAAAAAACGCGCCAGTAAAAGATTTTACAGAGCCGGAAAATTCGCTGATTATATTAGTACTTTTGTGCAAGCTTTTAAAGAGCCTGATGTAAAATTTTCTGGTATTATGTCAGCAGGCGGTTTGAACCGCCAAAAACCTCTCAGACAGGGTGAAACCGTGAAAAGTGAATTAAAGCTTCCCAGAATGGTAGAAAGCGACCCGCGCGGGCCGGCAATAAAAGAACTGCTCAACCATAATCTTAAAAAACTCTGGCCAAAAGCCCAGACCGAAGCAGTTTTTCTGCCGGCATCTGAAAAATTCATCAGAACCCTGCAGCTCGAACACAAGCGGGGCCGTATCGTCAGGGGCTTCGAACTGATCGAACGCAGTCTCGAAATTCAGGCGCACGGACTGAGCCTCGTCGACGAAAAAACCGGCGGCCAGAGAGGCTCCCGGGTTTCCCGTCTGCTTCTGATAAGCAACGACGGCGCCGAAAGATTTATGCGCAACATAGAAAGCCTTCTTCTCGAGCACGGCGACCGGGTTTTGAGTCTGGTGATAAACATCGATTCAGAAAAACTTGGTCAGATGTTTTTTGGCGAAGGTAAAACCGCCAAAGTCATGATGCTCGAGCACAAAGAATCGGTAGCCAACGCCCTGTTTTCACTCGTAGAGGGCGACACCAGCGAAGTTGAAAAAACCGCCAACAGGCCGGCTCCAAAAACCGGGAAGCCCGAAAAACCAGAACGCGGCCCGCAAAAAGCAGCTAAAAAACCTGGAAAGCCCCGACCCGGCATGGCAAAGGCAGGCAAAAAGGCAGAGAAAAAAGCAGACAGAAAGTAACGCTTTCGGTCAGTGACCGATTTTTTTTCTGATCAGCGCCAGGCTGCTCAAATAGCTTTTTTTGGCCCCGGAATCTATTGTAGTTGTTACGAGCCTGGCGTAGTCCGTCAGCTTTTCGATAAACTTGTCGCGTGCTTTCTGGCCGTTTTCGCCAAAATAATCGGCCGTAATATTGTCGGCAACATAAATCATGGTCTCGTCACCAGCGCCCAATGCTTTCTCAATGTGTCTGCCATTCGGAAAGTTTTCAATATAGAGAGCGTGCGACCTCTCAAATCTCAGCATCAAAGCGAGAGGGTCACCCTCGGTCTCGCCCTGTTGCTGGGCTGAGGTGGCTGCCCAGGCGATATCATCTGCAACATCAGGAAAAGCGGCATATTTTTCAACAAGATTCCAGTATGATTCTGGCTTAACAAAATGCCTGGCGGCACATTCGTGCAGATAAATCAGCGACTGATTTTCGTCTATGGCACGATGTTTTGCATCGGGTTCCTTTTCATCGCGCCATAGCTGCATGAGAACCGCTTCAATCGACTGAAGATAAGCAAGTTCAATGCGGGCGGCATCGGCCGAAAAAGAAGCGATCTTAACCTGTGCGGCAGCAAAATCGTAAACCTGCGATAAATCTTCAAGCTTCAGATGTTCCTTGCTGAGACGCTCAAAAATCATGTCTGCTGCTGCCCTGACGCGACCGCTGTCGTTGAAAGTCCTGGCAAAACCACCATAAACCCAGCCCTGAGAGCCTTTTTCGGTTCTGATCTGATACCAGAAATCTTCATAGCCAGAGATAGATTCTTTCGTCGGCGACTTTTCGACAATCGCACCTGCAGTGCCGAAAGCAAGAGTCTCAACCATTTCGGCCGAAACGGTCGGCGCCTTGCGCATTCTCACATTGGTTGCAGCAACAAAAAGCCCCTGACTTTCTGAGGCGGAAGAAGCTGCAGAAATAAAAACCAGAAAAAGCATACAAAAAAAACGCAGCCTTACGAACATAAGATCCCCCTCAAATTGTTACCTGCAGGTCGCCGTCTGTCAGTTTCTGGCCAGCGGCCTGACTGAGATGGTTCAAAAGCTTTTCATCTCCCATGGTCAGTCGGCATGGCACATATTCACGCGAAAAACCACACAATACACCGTTTTCGATTGCTTCCCAGAGCACTTCAAGCTTCTGCCCTATAAACTTTTCGTGAAAGGCGGCAGCGTAAGCTTTCCATATTTTTTCAACTTGATCAGAACGCGCGATTTTGGTCTGGTTATCGATCTGACCCTGCATGGTTGCAGCCGGCGTGCCATCGCGTGGCGAGAATCTGAAAATATGAATGCGCGAAAACCTGATATCTTCTAGAAACTTAAGGGTTTCAGAGAATTCAACTTCTGTTTCGCCAGGAAACCCGACGATCAGGTCAGTAGTTATGGCTGCCAGAGGCATTCTGGCCCGAATTTTCTCAACAACGGCTTTAAAATCGGCGGTTTTATACGGCCGGCGCATGGCTTCGAGAATTTTATCGCAACCGGACTGCAGCGGCAGATGAAAATGCCAGCAGGCTTTTGGTGATGTGGCAACCCAGTCAATCAGCTCATCAGTTACTTCGACCGACTCGATCGAACTCAGTCTGATACGCTCGAGCCCTTCAACCTTATCAAGTTCACGCAGCAGGTGTAAGAGCGAAGGTTTGTAGTGCCCGAGATGAATGCCAGTAAGAACAAGTTCACGGTGCCCCTCTGCCACCAGCGAGCGGGCTTCGGCGACGGCATCATCGATTGGCCGCGACCATTCATTACCGCGAAGATAGGCCACAATACAATAAGAACAGAACTGATTACAGCCATCCTGAATTTTCAGAAAAGCTCTGGTCTTGGCACTGACAGGCAGAGAAGCTTTCCCGGCAACCGCTGCAGAATCGGCGTCAAGCCCCAATGCAGCCAGCATGGCTGTTATCGAGGCGACCTCACCATCTTTCAGCAGCCAGTCAATGTCTGGCAATTCTTCGTGGCGCTGTGTTACCAGGCGCGCCTCACACCCTGCCAGAACCAGCTTGACAGCAGGCCAGTTACGCCGGGCTGCCCGCAGAGTCTGTCTGACCTTCTGCGAAGCACGACCGGTTACTGAACAACCGTTAAGAATGAAAATATCGGGGTGATCTTCTACCTGCTGCAGGCCGTGACCGCGCAACTTTTCGGCAATGCGTTCACCGTCATACTGACTGACTTTGCAGCCCAGAGATTTAAGTAAAAAAGTTGTCATGACCCACCAGAAAATTGATTTGGAGCCTGATTATAAACAAATCCGCCCCCGATTGCAATTCAATTGGTGAGCATGCCAACGGTTCTGGCTTTGATAAATGCCAGAACTCCCGGCATTTTGCCAGCAACCATATCATCGATACGGGCCAGATTCGGGTAGTGTTCAAGCCAGTTTTTGCGGTTTCCTACCAGTTTAAGCTCGTGGTTAACCATGCGATTGAGAAAAGGATTGCGATTGACTGACAGGGCATGCACCCGTTCCAGAAAACTGCGGTATTCAGACATGCCCTGCGGTCGGGTTGGCAGAATCGAGGTAACCCGATAAATATCGATCAGCTTCTGAATAATCTGCATCTGGGCCTTGTTGCCCTTAAGAGCCACCATATCAGGCCCAAGCAGAAGGTAATAATAGTATCTGGCCTGCACGATCGAGCCGACAAAATACTCATAAATAATACGTACACTCATCAGATTCTGCTGAAAGCTGATCGGGTTGAAGCCGCTGCCAGAGCTGCCGTCAAATTTTCCCTGCAGCTGCAGGGTTGCAAAGTGAGGTTCAAGATAGCTGACGATCTGAAAACACACTTTTGCAAGTTCATACCAGGTCTTTGCCAGCTGCAAACGGGTTTCGAAAATCTCTTCGGTTTCTTCGGGAGGCAAAGTAGAAAGCTTAGCGAGCAGGCCTTTTATTTTTTCCTTCGCATCACGATAAAACTGCGAGTTGATAAAATCCCTGCTGATCAGTGAAATCCGCCCGACTGCGAGTATTGCCTCAACGTTTTCACCAATGGCCGTTGCGAGTTCACCAACTGTCTGAGCAGGCCTCATATAAACTTCGGCCGGAATGCGCGCATCGATCTCGGCCTCATTAAGACTCACCCCCAGTGAAACCTTTTTGGCAGAAACCGGCGAAAAAAGATCGAAAGAATTGTTGTAGGAACCTTTTCCGGTTTTAGCGCTCCACGAAAAATCAATACTGCAGGCGACCAGATTGCGATCTTCGTGGTCGCCAGTTTTAGCGAGGCGGGAACCGGAGACGCCGAACTTAAACTTCTTTACAGAATCGTAGAGCGGCTGCATCGAACTGTTGATCATGCCATCCTTAGCCGGCTCGATAAGACCCCATGGTTCGTTACGGTCTTCAATAAACGAGAAGAACACTGAACTACCATCGACGACGTCATGTTTTGACTTGATCGTCTCATCGATTCCGAGAGTTTCGAGGCCATAGGGGTTGAGTGCTATTTCTTCAAGCAGATCTTCACTGACTTTCTGCGAAAGAACCATCGCGTTGAAATGGTCGGCAGAAAAAGATATTTCTTTTGAAGAAGCGGTCATGAAGCTGATAAAAAAAGCACTTATCGCGGTAAGAATGGCAAAGCCAATCGTAATTTCAACCAATGTCATCGCGCGACGCTGTTTCATTCGATACCCCCGACATTCAGCAGACCAACATGGGCAAGAAACTGGTATTCGCCCTTGTCGCTGACAACCGTGGCATTAACCTGAACACTCGATGGTGAAAGGCTCGAAAAACGCACCTGCTTGATCGAGTTGTGCAGGATCTTTTCGTTTTCTTTTTTATAAAGCCCCGAAAAATCGTTGCAATACGAGATAAGGCGATAAACCCTTTGTTTGAGCCGATTAGATTCCTCTTTGTTCGGCTCAAGATACAGCATGTTCACCTGATTTATCAGGTCGCGAAAAACCATATAATGCAGAGTTTCGCCGGTTGCCGGCCGAATGACATCGGTACCTTCGCGAATCTGGTCGATAATCTGGTCAAATGCCTTGCGTGATTCCATCTGAAGAATTGCCTGCTGGGAAAAAGCCTTCTGGCTGGTGTTGACCGAAGTGAAAAAACGCATGCCGGCGACACCTATCAGCCCGATCAGACCAATTACCACCAGAACTTCAACCAGAGTTGTAGCAGAATTAAGCCTTTTCATGCGCCGTCACCGGCTCCTTCCTGTTCCTGCTGCATTTGCTGATCAGCCTCTTCTTCTTCTTTTTTGATAAGTTCTTCGAGCCTTTTTTTGGTTGCCTCAACATGCTCTGCCATCTTGTCACGGTTTTCCTGGGCGGACTGCAGAGCCTTTGCCAGAGCCTCTTCAACCTCGGCACTTTTGTGAAAACTGCCTATCTCTGATGCAAGAGAGTTCAGTCGCTCAACCTCGGTGTTCAGATGCCCCAGATAGCCTTCCCAGTCATTCAAAAGCTTGGCAACATGTTCAGCAGTCGGCAGACTATCGAGGTATTCCATGCCGGCATTGTCTTCAAGCTGTTCCATGGTTCTCCCGATCAGGCCTGAAAGATTCTGAATACCGGCAACCACCGTCTGAGAAACCATTTCCTCGATTGCCCGGGCTGCTCCAGTGCTGGGAGCATCTTCTATGCCTGTCTGGGCACTTTTGATAAGATCAGACATATCTTTGTGGGCAGCCTCTCTCGACTCAGCCGCTTTATCGGCCAGAACCTGGTATTCTCCTATGCCTGCCGAACCTTGTTCTTCAATCTTTTTCCAGGCTTCATCATTCAATTTACTGGCGTTTTCAGATGAGGTTAGAACGCTTTTCATCTTGGCATTCATGTCGACGCCAACAATCGAGTCATAGCTGGATGGCGGCCTGGCCGGATTCGGGCCGGCCGTATCAGGTTTTTCAGACCCGGGAAGAGTTGGCATCTCTGGCAAAGGCACCGGTACCCTGGCTACCAGCGCCATATCTTCAGGAGTTGGTGGAAAACTGCCGTCAGGAGCTTCGATAGGCCGACCGTTCAGCTCTTTGATAATGTCGTTCGGCTTTTTCAGCCTGATTACTTCGCGGGCCAGCAGGTCAGATTTTTTCTGATTGGCGGCGCGCTGCGTCAGCAGGTCTTCGACCTTTTTAGCAAAAGGATTGGCCTTACCGGCAACCGGAAATTCTTTTGGATCAGCATTTAAAAAAGCCTCGACAAAAATCTGGTTCGAAACGTCGAGCAAATCATCGTTAAATCTGACGCGCCAGAAATACATGCGCGAAATCCCGGCCAAGTGCGTTCTTACATAAACATCAGCCTGAAATTCGCGATCTTTGCTGTTTTCGACAAGCAGATCATAATGCCCACCCTGCAGAGCCACTTTATTTTCGGCATAAGGGGCAGTCGCAAACGGCCGGCTGGCCCATGAAAACGCATGAATTTTGGCGCAAACCCTGGATAAAGCAGAGTAAGCCATCAAAAACGACAGCTGATGATTGTTGGTATGAAAAATCTGGTTTTTAACACCCTGATTCATGCGGCTCATGGTCATGATAAAGCCAATGACCACCACCATCGCAACTATGGTAAAAGGCAGAGCCATGCCCCGCCTCATTCTTGAAGGTTTCATCTATCCTCCCTGTCTGAAAGTTCTGTACAGGTATCAAAATATACGAAAGGACTTGAGATTTTGTTGCAGAAATTTTTCATCTATACCCCGCGCTCGATCGTCACAACTGTAAAATCATCGGGCTGCGGAAGCCCTGAAGCAAAAAAGGGGTGCGAAACAACGATTTCGTTACAGAACTCATGCAGATTTTCCTTCGGCCGCTCAGACAGATAAGTCTTGAATAATTCGAAGCCATCTTTATCGGTCGACCCCGGAAATGACTCGACAATACCATCAGTATAAAAAACAAGTCTTTCGCCTGGCTTGAGAACACTGGCAAAAGGAGCTTTAACCTTCAAATCTGGCTTTCTCCCCAAAAAAGTACCTGCTGATGAAATCTGGGAAATTTTTCCATCAGCCGACAGCAGGTAAGGGTAAGGATGCCCGCAATTATGGTATGAAAATTCACCGGTTTCGGTGTCAAGCCACATCAGGGCAGCAGTCATCAAAACTTTCTGCTGCATTGCCTGAAATAAAACCCGATTGATCAATTCAATTATCTGCACAGACGAATATTTGAGATGAACCGCCGCAAGCATTGCCGACTTGGCAACCGACATCGCCAGTGCCGCCGAAATACCATGCCCGGTGGCGTCACCGATAAAAACAAGCATGTAACGCTCATCGATGAGATAATAGTCAAAATAGTCACCACATAATTCATTGGCAGAGCGTGAGACACCACAAACTGAATAGCCGCGGCAGGAAAGCTGATTACGCGGCAACAGCCGTTCCTGCACTTCTTTGGCATTCTGCGCTTCGTGGCGCATATCCTGCAGCGCAAAAAGGTGGTCGAGATAACGCCCCGCGAAAAGCATCGCTGCAACAAGAAAAGTAGCCATCAGGAAAGGTGCCAGTGGCAGGTGCAAAAGCCAGAACTCGGTAGTCGCAAGCATAAGTGCCAGCAAAACAGCTATTATCAGGGGAAACAGAAAAACCACCTTCCAGACCAGAATCAGCTGCAGGGAAATAAGAACGCCCGCAAACATCGACAGGATTCGCAAAGGCAGGTTACGGTGAAGATTTTTGCCTATACGCCCGGAAAGAAGAGTATCGAAAGAAGACGCCAGAATTTCGGCGCCGGCAACGATTCCAAGTGGGGTGTTATGATAGTCGTGCGCCGCCTGAGCCGTAACCCCGAGAATAACGACACGATCTCTGATAAACTCAGAAATACCAGGCTTATTCTGCAGAATATCAAGCACAGAAATAACCGGAATCCCTCCATTGGCACGGGCAAATACCACCGGCGCCGATTCCGGCAGATGTTTAATGTGATCGCCCAGTTCCGGAAAAAATCTGGTTACAACCTCGACAGCACAACTTGACGCCATCAGACGCTGGTCAGACAGCTTAAATTGCCTCAATCTGCCGTCAGAATCAAGAATACCCCAGACAAAACCTTCTGCCAACGCTGCGCCGACAACCTTCTGATGCGAAGAAAACCTTTTCAAACTCACACCCTGCGGGGTTGATTTTTCTTCCATAACCGCTACCAGCAGAATATTGCCGGCCTGACGAATGGCGCGCATCAAAGCCGCATCACCGGCTTCAGTATCTTCATTCTGAAAAAGAATATCGAGAATTATTGCACGAGGTCGGCAGGTTGCCAGCCGGTCTATAACCTCAGCGACTTTTTCTCTTGGCCATGGCCAGCGGTTTTTTGCCGTTTCAAGAGTCTGCATATCTATACCGGCTACAACCAGTGATGCATGTGGCTTACGAAACCTGGAGGCAACAAGGTGCTTGAGATCGTAAAACCAGTTTTCAAGCGAAAGAGAACTGCCAGGCAATACTGTAATCAGGAGCAGCAGAATAACCAGCGCTCCCGTTGTCAAAGCAATCAGCCGCCGGCCAAAAATCTCTGCCATGCGCTGCAGCAGTTTCGAAGTTTTTGAAAAAATCAGCATCATTACCGGCTTCTATAAAAATTAATCGACCACTTCAGCGGCGGTTAAATTCAAAACCCTTGTCGCCTGAGCCAAAAAATGCTTCTGATTCAACCACATTGGTTTCAGCAACAGCCGGCAGAGCTTCAGAAGTTTTCCAGACCAGCTGCTGACCGGCGCCAACCTGGCGTTTTTCGCCAGCCTGGCTGGTAAATTCAACCTTGCCTTCGGCAACGTAGAGTTCGAAGGAACTGCTCGAGATGAACTGCCCGAATCTGGTGCCCAAAACCGCGGTATTGCCATGCTGTGTCTCTACAACAATTGACTTCTGCTGCTTATTGACATCAAAAACCGCCTTGCCGTCACCCTGAAAACCAATCTTGTCATTGCCGGCACGCACTTCGAAATAAGAATCGGCAGCAACGTCAACCTTCGCTGAATCTGCAACGGTCAGCAGGCTTGCGGCAGAATTCTTGCCGGTTCTGACCGCACCACCGGCCATCAGTTGCAGATCGGCACTGGCGGCACTGAAATTCTTGTCAGCCGTGGTTCTGGCTTCGACCTGGCCGCTCAAACTGACTACTTTTGCAACAGGAACAGACTGGTTTCCACAACCCGCAAACATGAATGCTGCGGCAAGCATACAACTGATGGCTAAAATTCGAACTGTCTTCATTATTTCCTCCGGGTACCGTTTTTATGGTTACGTTTTTCGCAGAAGTTTTGTTGCACTTCTGCCGATTTTAACTTTTTACTGGTAATTACTTATAAATCTGGCCCGATCATCGGGCACATCGCCAAAATAGAAGCGGCGGATATCTGACGGGATGGTATTGATGTCTTCCATGTCAGAAGGAACCGACAGTGTCCATTCATGTCTCTGTGCCATATCGAAAGTTTTCAGTGAGACACGTCTGAACCAGGCACCGCCGTTTGCCAGCCAGGTTGGCAGCATTATATCGCTCTCAAGCAAAAACATATACTGCACCTCATCAATGTAGAGAACCTGTCGTTCAGCAGACATCACCAGAACTCTGATCTGAGCTGTATCTAGCTCACCGGTGCGAAACATCGCGAAAGGCGGCCGGTTCTCGTCACGCCAGATGTAAACGAGCCGCTCCGGCTTAACAAAATCGAGCCAGATCGAGGGGCGCGATTCGCCATTTCCGGCAAAGGGCGAACCATCGGCAGTCCACCTGAAGGTATCACTGCCGGCAATCTCGACCGCCCGCTGCAGTTCAGCGACAAAAGATGCGTTTATCTGAGTATCGGGGCTCAAGCCGACATCCCAGAGCATTTTATCGCCACTGATCTTTTCGCTGACGAGCTGCCGAAGAAGATGTGCGACACCCTCGGCACCGCACATCGCGCTTCGCTCTTCGGTCACCGGCCGCCACAGATGCACATAATCGCTGCACGCCACGGCAGCCCGGCCACCGCAAATTATTGCGGCGGCGAGCAACAGACATACAAACAAGGCAGGCCGGAGTTTATTCATCAGAAATCGGTGTTTTTCTTGTCGAGCACCCTGATTTCCATGGTGGCCGGGCCAACTACGACGCCGAACTTGACCGAGCGCCGATTCGGGGCAGCCTTGCCGGCAAAATCAAGAGCATTGTCTTCAGCGGTCAGAGTCACATCGTAAACCCCTGATTTCTGAAGCAGCAGGCGCACTTTTTGCGTCGAACCCGAGGTTTCGTTGATCTGCGCCGGCGTTCCTTCTGTATAAAGCCCCGTCGGCCCTTTGACCTCAATCAACGGGATAAAGGTGTCAGAAACCTTGATATTGTCGGCAGCAGTCGCTTCCATGAAGATTTCCATGCCTTCCTGAATGATCGGCGGGTGGTATGGGGCGCCCAGCTTCGCTTTCAGCCCTGGCGGAACCCCCATCAGGTCGTTGAGAGACGGGTAGCGACCGTCAGCTTTTACCTGCCAGACCGCCTGATCATTCGGCAGCTTGCCATACCACGGGAACCCGGTCTGGGTTTTCCAGGGGTGTTTAACCAGGTATTTGTCGATGCCGAATGGCTGCAGTTCTTCGAAAGACTTGATGTAATCGACAGTCTTTGTATAAACCATCGGCAACAGTGTATCGCGCACCCAGACATTGCCAAGGTGCATTCTGACACTCTGGAAACCAGAACTGTCAGCTGCCTGGAACATGATCGCGTAACCCGGGTGTTGATAAGAAAGGGCGCCGCTCGCCCGATAAAGCGTGCTGTTGTTGGCGAAGTCGATCGGCCAGCGCGTCGGGTCAGTCATGAAATCGCCGGAAACGCCGGGTTGCAGGTGATCCCAGTCGGTAACATTGAATACGTAGAGAACATAGCTGTTGGTATCGCCTGCCTTGTAGGGCTGAGGCTTGCGCATGACCTTGTATGTGGCATTCGGCGTCCAGACCGTGCCGATGTCGGCAACTGTCGATACGCCGGGGCTTGAATAGTGTTTTTCTTCGGCAGAACCGGCATAGGTTCCGGTTATCATGTTCTTCGGAAAAAGTTCCTTACCAGAACCTCTTTCGAAAAAGAATGTCGCGGTCTGCTTCAGACCACGGTTATGCAGGCGGTCAGCAGCAGCGACCGGTGCAAGTGCAGTCATATTGGCGTAAATATTGTTGTCTTCAACGAGAATTGAAAAGCTGCCGGGGTTGGTATATCCGCCGTAAGAGAGTTTATCGGTCACATAACCACCGGTTTCAGCGAGATAAATCGGGTCGAGCGGGGTGCCGGTAAGCTTTTTACCGTTAACTGCAACAATCTTAGGAACTGTCTGGTCGATGACCAGTACGTCTACTTCACCTGAATATTCAACCTTGCCGCTTCTTCTTTCCTGGCCTTTGTAGCTGCCATCATCTTCGTAGGTATTTTCCCAGTATTCCCATTCGCGATAGGCTTTGCAGAGAAGTTTGCCCATGACCGGGTCAGTAGGAAACTCCTGTTTGAGCTTGATTGACGCATCAGAAGACGACCAGCTGACTTTAGACAGTTCCTGGGCCGGATAAATGGTGCCGTCCGGCAGGGTCAGACTCAGGGTCCATTCATACTGAGCACCCATGTTTTTGGTCCAGCCGAGGGTATTCGGAACCATGTTGCTGTTGGTGATCTTTGGCAGATTATAGAGATCGTGCATATAGCTCGATGCCGGATCTTTCGGGTCACCTTTCAGGCGCCATTCATACTCCACGTCTTCTTTGACCACGTGGTATTTGAGTGTTCCCGAAAGGCTCGGGTCTTTCCAGCCTGTGGCCGCTTTAACCTGAATATCGACCTTTTTGCCGGTAGGCGGTGGCAGCTGGCGGTTTACCCTGAGAATTGTGACTGCGGTATCGGCGGGAAGAGGCAGTTTTAGCCCAGGGAAGCTTGAAGCATTGATGCCCGGGTCGACAGCAACAGCTTTTGCCTGCTGCATGCTGCCGGCAGGCCTGATACAGTTGTTGATATCTTCAACCGTCGAACCAAATGGCAGAATGTTGTAATCGTAGTATTTGAACTTTGCCGAACACATTATCTGGTAAACACCAGATCTAAAGTAATACATCAGACCAGAACCGGTTGAATCGACAAATTCTTTAACCAGCTGTGGGCCATCTGCCGGCGGATTGCCGAATGCATCCTGGATCTTGTAAATACGCCAGGTATATAAAACCTCCGGCGAAGAATCAGTCATTTCAGAGGTGTTCATCAACGAAGAAACGAAGCCGCCTTCTTTGCCGTTATTGTTGCGGTCGCCTTCCCACTTGGTCTTTCCGGGGGTGGCGATATTGTTGCGGCCTTCCCAGTATGGCGGGTTTTCGACCCTGAATGTGTACATACCCTGGTTCACTTCATCTGACAGAAACTTAAAACCTGGTTTGATGTCTTCAACCCCGACAATGTCAACCATACCGAGTTCGCCGTTTGGTTTTAACATGTCAGGCGGTTTGGCGACGTTTATTACCCCAAGCTGCACCAGATTAGGATCTGAAACAACGCTGGTCTGCTGGTATGGCGACTGCCATACCCACCACGGATTGCTAGATTTTCCAGCAATATTTCCCTTTGAAATGCCGGGGTATTCTGCCTGAGGCACACTGAAAGCTCTTCGGTACATATTGTTTCCGATGTGAACGTGGCCGATCTGTTCATTCGAGACAGCACCGAGCTCCTGGCGAAAAACGGTCTTATATACCGCCTGCTTGAAGAAAGCATAGCCGTAAGCGCGCCCACCATAAATCTGGTAGAAATAAAAGTTGTCAAGATGCGACCAGCCGAGCCCACCGGCAGTAACCGGGTCCATGGTGGTTTTGGCAAAAAACAGATGGCCGTTTCCGTCAGCTTTGATGGCATCTACGCCCTTGCCGATCGTGATTTTTTTAGGGGTGCTTTTGCAGGTATTGTTGCCGGCTTTATCATTTCTCATAAACTGGTAGGCGGCACCTTCATCTTCATCATAGGCGTAGACGATGCCACCTTCAAGCCACCACTGGTCAGATACTGCAACCGACTTGATGTTCAGAGTGGCTGGCTTGATGTTGAACTTGTAAAGCCATTCTTTGATAAGGTTGGTTCCGAGGAGGTAGATAAAATCATCGGCTTTGCTGCGCACCGAAACCCCGACCCACTGCGTTGTGACATCATTTACTTTACCTCTGATATTGCCGCTGTTTGGGTCGACTTTGGTGCCGTTCAGTCTGACTTCTCCGTCAGAACTGCTGTTCTGTGTGCGCGAATACAGATACATTCTGCCGAATGGCGACATGGCCAGCGAAATATACTTCGGCTTTGCCGAGAAATCCTGGTCGCCGCTGCCATTGACGCAGACACAGTTCAAACAGGCAGAAATACGCGAGCGCTTGACGATTTCGTCAAAAATACTGTCGGCCACACCGGCGTCGGCACTGTAAACCGGCTTACTGTCAGACCAGACGCCCATGGCCTTGTTCCAGTAATTCATGTTGTAGTAAGTGTATTTGCGGTAAACGCGATCCCAGTAGAACAGGTTACCCGGGCGGTTACTCGGGTCTTTGTCGCGTGACTGCCACCATGAGTTGTTAGGTATCTTGCCGTAGCCATTGCCATCTACTCCGACAAAGTAGAGCCAGAAAGCATCTGAAGAGCCATTTGTATAGATGCAGTTCTGGTCACAATAAACGGCGGTTTTCTGAAAATACCAGCGGTTTGTCTCTTTAATTGTGGGTTTTACGATGCCTGACCAGTCCCATGAGACGTTTTGCGGGTCCCATGAGAGGTTTTCAGCTTTGCCGCCCATCGGCCCGCTGGTTGTATAAACCGGTCGACCGGCCTGATTATGAGTTATGCCTTCGGTACTGACGTAATAGCTTTTGCGGGTATCACAATGGGCACCCCAGAGCCCGACATCGCCGGGCTTTTTCATGAGGCGCTCGAGTTGCCAGTTGCCGAGAGTGAAAGTCGGCGCTTTATTTTCAGAAAAAGTGTAGACCTTGCGGTCGAGATTGACTGAAATACCGTAAGAAGTGCGCGGGTCAAAGAGTTTGTCACCGACCGGTTCGCCCTCGGCCTCTCCCGATGGGTTATTGAGACGGTAAACGCCCCTGAATTTGGCGTCGTTGTGACCTATCAGAAGGTAACATTCGCCATTTCTCTTGTATTCGATCGCCTGGCCTGAAACCAGCGCCGGCAGAGCCAGAAGCAACAGAAACAACACCGTTCTTTTCATGGCAGCCTCCTGCAAATCACTTGATCAGAGCGAGAATTCGTGCGGCAATATCAGCCCGCACCGCGTATTTTTTGAAAATCTGTTCGAGTGCCTGGCGGGTCAGATCGAGATTCTGCCCACCAGCCAGCACCATTCGGCCCCGTGGCCTGACAACCTGACCAAAAAGCGGGCTTTTCGAGATCTGCCCGGCGATATTGCGGTCGAAACTCTGCTCGATATCACGGCGCATTGCCGATGCATACTGTGCAAGCTGCGGGTCACGCTTGTAAAAGTCAGGAACATCGCCGACAAGGTTTGAATTTAACAACGACTGATAAAGCCTTATGCTTAAGGGATCAGCACCCACCACCGGGGCTGAGGTCACTTTTTCCGGAATAATCGGCATGGCCTGGTAGTCGCTGTCCATGATCACCGCTCCGCCAAGCTGGCGGGCCATCGTTTCAAGCATCAGGTCGATTTCGGCCAGAACTCCTTCGGTAATCTGTTTCGACTGAGCGCGGCTGAGGTAGAGAGGATTGAGAACTTCATCCCAGACCTGTATGATTTTGTCGTCGATCTGTCGGCGCTGCCCCTGCAGCTGGGCGATTTTTGTCTGCTGCGCCCGGCGGGTATTGTCACCCTGAAACTGGCCGCGTTCATTGTCAAAATCAGAAATCTGACCGGTCACCTTTTCTTCGATCTTTGCCAGTTCAAGATCAACACGGTCAAGATCACGCATAAGTGTTTCAACCCGCTGATGCGCCTGTATACTGAGACTGGCGACCTGCAGATTAACTCTGTTGAGCTGATCCATGTCTGCAAAGTTTATATCAGACCGCAGATGGCGTTCGAGCACCATGTCAAAATTGCCCATTTTCGGATGCAGGGCCACCAACAGCTTGTAATCGACGAAATACATGGCCGGAGCGGCCATAGACGGCATGATCTGGCAGAAAACCAGTATTACAGTGATTATCAGAGTTTGAATTCTAATCATTTTCCCCTCTTTCTATTGTTCATCGGGCAGATCAGCCGATGGCAAGGTGATATTCTCAAGCAGAGAGACTGCAAGCGGGTTGAGGTCCATGGCACCGGCAACATAAGGCCGACCAGACCTGTCGGGCAGCATGCGCGTCACACAATCTTTCATGGCCCAACCTGTCTGTTGAAGCATTTCGCCATTAATACTGCCGCCCCCCCATATCTGCCAGTGGCGGTTTGGAAAAAGCATGCCTGGTGCAATTTCAGGCTGTTTCTGCAGAAAAACTGAAGTATCAAAAACCACATTGAGCCCGTTACTGGTGCGCAAATACTCACAGGCGTCACGTATTGACGCTGAAATAGCCATGACTACCGGCATCAGGGTCCAGTCTGAGGGCATGTTGAGATAAAAATTGCCCTGAATTGCCGCCTGATTAATGGCTTCCTGAATCAGATTATGATAGATGCGCAGGCTTTCGCGGCGTTTCCAGAAGGTCCACCAGGCTTTTCTTGCCGCCATGCCCTTGCCGGTGATCTTGTCGGCGTAATTGGCGTCGAGCCTTGCCAACAGATTCTTCTGTTCCTGCAAAAGCTTCTGCAGACGGGCGATGAATTCTGACGGGTCTTCTGAGGGCAATGGCTGCGAAACCGTGTTGACAAATCGTCTGGTCTGCGGATCAAACTGGCGCATCAACGGATGCATGGCGATCAGCCGTGACCCGTCGACGTAACCATATTGAAAGCCGGAATTCTGGGCCATGGCCGGCCAGACAGAAACCAGCAGCAGAATTAAAATCGATGCAATTCTTTTCATAGATACCTCAAAAAGTTATCAACCGGGTTTGAGAAGCAACTCTGACAACTGAATTCTGGATTATTTCGGCATCAGTCTTCTGGCCGTTTTCATAACGCGCACTGCGAAAAATCAGCTCGATCCCGGTCGGTTGCGCGGCATCGGCGCCCCTTCCGACAATTGCCAGTTCTTCAAGCGAGAGATGATGAGCGTGATTGCGGTTCTGGTCAGGGTCTGGCAGAAAAGCCTTGCCATCACCAACGAGCGCCGGATCAGGGACCCCGCTTATTCCACCTGGGAGGCTGTCTGGAGAAGAAGAAAACGTTTCCGGACTGCCAGTGCGGATATATCTGAGATCACGGTTTTTCAGCCACAGCGAAACCCCTGACCATTTGCCGGCTTCCTCGGCTGACATCAGAGTTGCATTAGCTTCGATATGCGGATAGGAAATCGAAAAAGCCGCGACGCATACCCATTTGGGGCTGTCTGCTTTCATAAATTTTGGGGCAGCCTCAAAGCTGTAAAGATTTTTGTTAACATACAGTGGTGTCGACAGAACAACGGTGCGTACACCCGTGCTTGATATCTGCGTCATTTCTGAATTTGCCTGACTCAGGTCGCGTGAAATCGCCGATATGAGACTCTGCAGCCGTTTCTGTTCTTCAGCCCGCCACGAACCTGAAATAAAACCTCTGGTGCTTGAACTATATATAGAAAAGGCAGCGGTCATGAAAAGCGACAGCAACCCGGCGGCAATCAAGATTTCCACCAGAGTTACCCCGATTTTATTTTTAAAAAGCCGGGCGTCTGACACCTGAAACTGTCCTTTCGATATTGCGCTCGTAATCGACCCCATCTGGCCTGGTGACATTAACCACAACAGATATTTTAATGTTCATGTCGTCGTACATTTTTGAGGGCAGCAACTGATAAGTTGTCTGAAACTTCGCAGCGAACGGATTTTTGAGCTCGCCCGCCAGAACTGAATCTTTGTGGTATTCCTTGAGCGGGGCGTCGGTCTGTCCCTGAACTTTGGCAACATAGGCGTAATAGAGCGGGCCGGGGATTTCTTTGAACTTGAGCATGGCGATCTGAGTTACACCTTCTGCCAGAAGATCAGCCTGAATGGCACCCAACTCAATAGTGTTGCGCCCACCCTGATTGCGAATGGTTTTAAGAAAAGCCGTGCCAAGAATAAGAATTGCCGTCGCCAGCGTCAGAACTATTACAACCGCCATACCCCGCCTTGAATTCTTCTGGTGATACATCAGCCGTTCCTCCGATGGTAGTTGGCACGATAAGTCATTGCCGAAACATCGACGGTAAGGTTCTGCTGCTCTTTCCAGGAAACCTTGACAATCAGCTCAAGGATACAGTTGGTCAGGCTGATGGTTTCTGTCGGGGCGAAGTCTGAGGCAAGGGGCGCGTCGGGATTGAAAGAGGGCAGATTAACCTTCACGCTCTGGTAGGAAAAGGTCACCGGCGAAATATACCGTGAACTCAGCTCCACATCATAGTCATAACCGGCCTGAGTTTTTATCGTGCCCAGTTCAACCTTGTTGAAAGTCGTTTTAATACCACTGCCTACCGGAATTTCTGTAAAAGGCTCATTCAAAAGCTGCCTGAGGGTCCTGTCGAGTGTCTGAATCGCGACAATGCGTCGGGCGTCCTTACTGGTGGCCCGACCGCCGTAACCCATCAGTGAAGCAACCGGAATCATCGCTGAGGTCATTATCAACAGGGCAATCATGATCTCAAGCAGAGTAACTCCCGTACTTTTCCTCGCAGAAGAAAGGCGCATTGCCTGAAAACCTCTTTTAATCAAAGCATCCTATCTATATTCTAAGAAAAACCCTGTATTTATCAACGCAAAACTTTTTTACCCGAAACAACCACCAGGGGAAATCCGCTATTGATGACAGTCGCAGAGCACAACTCGACAAAAATGTCACCCAAAAGCATCTGACCGTGAAAGAAAACCCTATCAACCGCTGTTCAAAATATTTGGGGAAGATAAAAAAAAGCACCAGGCCACACGTTTTATGTAACGCTACGCCAGTAACCGGCAGATCAAGCGCCCCATGAGCGCGCCAGCAGATTTGCCAGCGCAATGGTCGGTGCCGTATCGGTTTTGAATAACCGCTTACCCAACCAGACCGCATGCCAGCCACTGTTGATGAAAAAGTCAACTTCTGCGTCAGAAAACCCGCCTTCGGGCCCCGAAGCAAGCCATATTCTTTTGTGGTCGCGATTTTGCGGCAAGGCGTGCAGTGACACCGACAGTGATTCTTCGTGAAGCAGTATTGGCAGAGTATCTTCGACAGGTGCGGCAACCTGTGTCAGCTTCGTGGGGTCAGAAATTTCCGGCAGAACACAGCCGCCACACTGCAACATCGCAGTGGCGGCGACTTTTCGCCAGCGTTCGACTTTGCCGGCGCCAGGATGTTTAACGACACAGCGTTCGGCGATGAGCGGTACAATACGGGCAACGCCCATTTCTACCGCTTTTTCGATAAGCCATTCAAGTCTTTCGCCCTTTGAAATGGCGGCAAAAAGCGTGATTTCAACTTCGGGCTCACGGCCAGGGGTTTCCCAGGCTGTGGCATGATAATTGCCGGATTTGCCAAGAACGGCCGTGGTTTCGTGACCAAGGCCGTCGGTAATGACAAAACTGTCGCCTTCGCGCAGGCGTAAGACCCGCTCGAGACGGTGACGGTTATCGTCGCTGAGACGGCCGGCGAGTTCAGTTTCAATTACCCTGGCGTGCGGCACCATGGGGTCAGACCTCGATTCTTGGGGCGTCTTCCCAGAGGTCTTCAAGGTTGTAGAAGGTTCGGGCTTTCGGTTGAAAAAGGTGCAGAACGAATTCATCGCCGTCGATCAGTACCCAGTTCGAAGTAAGATCGGCTTCGAGCTTGACACCGCCGACATTAGGAACTTTAATCAGCTTTGCCACAGTGTCAGCGAGAGTCTGAACATGGGGAGCGTTATTGCCGGTACCGATGATAAAGTAATCCGTATACGGTACCAGGCTGGTGACATCGAGAACGGCGAGGTTCTCGACCTTTTTGTCTTTGAGAGCCTCGATGACGATTTTAATTGATTCAGGAACCTGTCTTACTGCTGACAAAATTGACCTCCGGGTCTAACACAGAGGGAGCGCAATTATGCGCCCCCTCTGACAAATTGCTGCGCTTCTGCCCGGGTTGCGGGCTGAATTACTCAGATGCCTTTAAACACTGAATAAACGTAGCGACCAAACATGTATTTTTTTTCTTCAACGTAGTCGAAGCCCTTTTTAAAGGCTGCGAGGTTGATATCGAGCATTTCTTTTTTAGCGCCCTTGACCAGGCCGGGCAGGCAGGCGACGAGGTCATCGAAGGTGATCAGTTTACTGAACTTCGAATAGGCGCCAGCCATTACCAGATTGGCAACCTTGGGGTTACCAAGCTCTTCAGCGATTTCGTTGGCCGGGATTTCGACGAGTCTGATATCGTCACGGAATTCCTGGCGTTCGATCAGCGAAGAGTTGTACATCAGCATGCCACCGGCTTTGATCTTCTGGTTGAATTTTGTAACCGAAGGACGGTTCATGGCGATAACCGTATCGGGAACGGTAACCATCGGTGAGGCGATTTCGTTCTCAGAGAGGATTACTGAACAGTTGGCGGTACCGCCGCGCATTTCCGGGCCGTATGAAGGGATCCAGGAAACGTTTTTGCCAGCATGCATACCGGTTTCTGCAATGACTTTGCCGAGGAAAAGAACCCCCTGGCCACCGAAACCTGCAAGAATGATTCTTTCAACTTTTGACGACATTTTGATGCCTCCTGTTATGCAGATTTTTCGACGCCGAGAGTATCTTTAAAAGTACCCAGCGGGAAAACCGGCAGCATGTTTTCGGTCAGCCATTTATGAGAATCGGCAGGTTTTTTGCCCCAGTTGGTCGGGCAAATGGCGACGACTTCAACAAAGCTGAAGCCCTTGCCTTCCTTCTGCAGCTTGAAGGCATTGTAGATAGCCTTTTTGGCTTTCATCAGGTTGGCAACACTGTTGATGGTAACACGGGTGACATACACCGGGCTTTCGAGAGTCGCGATCATTTCGCTCATCTTGATCGGGTTACCGGCAGTAGACGCATCACGGCCGTAGGGTGAAGTCTGTGTCTTCATGCCGATCAGCGTGGTCGGGGCCATCTGGCCGCCGGTCATACCGTAAATGGCGTTGTTAACAAAGATTACCGTGATTTTTTCACCGCGGTTGGCGGCATGAATGATCTCGGCAGTGCCGATGGCGGCGAGGTCACCGTCGCCCTGGTAGGTGAATACGATCGAATCAGGGCGGGTGCGCTTGATACCGGTGGCAACTGCCGGAGCACGGCCATGTGCTGCCTGATTGAAATCGAAATTAAAGTAATCATAGGCGAAAACCGAGCAGCCAACCGGTGCAACACCAATGGCGCGATCACCCACTTCGAGTTCATCAATTGCTTCGGCGACCAGGCGATGAATGACGCCATGATCACAGCCCGGGCAATAATGGGTTGGGGTTTTGCTCAAACTAGCTGGTCTGGAAAATACTTTTTTCATTGTCATTTATCCTGGCTCCTTTCAGTCTGGTCTGACAAGCTTGTCGACTTCGTTGAGAATTTCGAAATCTGACGGAACAGTGCCACCGGTTCTGCCGAAGAAAAATACCGGTTTCTTGCCGTCGACTGAAAGTTTTACATCTTCGACCATCTGGCCGCATGACATTTCGACAACCAGGAACTGGCTGGCGGTCTTTGCCAGTCTTTCGAACACGGCAGTCGGAAATGGCCAGAGTACCTTGGGGCGAACCAGACCGGCCTTGATGCCACGTTTGCGGCATTTTTCGACTACGGTCTTGAGAATTCGTGAAATGATGCCATAACCGACGAGAATGATCTCTGCATCATCACAGAGGTGTTCTTCGACAGCGAAGTCTTTGTATTCCCCTTTGCTGAAGAGGTCGGTAATGACCTGATATTTTTGATAAAGGTGCCAGTTATGTTCTTCGAGCTCGTCGTTATCGAGAAAGATCGAAGAGCAGAGATTGCGCTCGCTTTTATCGCTGCCACGATAGCCGAGTGCCCATTTCTTGCTGTTGATGTCGTAATCATTCGGTTCAGGCAGGTTAACCGGTTCCATCATCTGGCCAAGAACACCGTCAGAAAGGAGAAGAACGGGGTTTCTGAAGCGATCGGCGAGGTCAAAACCGGTAAGGGTCATATCGGCCATTTCCTGGACTGAGTTCGGGGCGAGAACGATAGTTCTGTAGTCGCCATGGCCACCGCCACGGGTCGACTGCCAGTAATCTGACTGGGCGGGAGCGATGTTGCCAAGGCCCGGGCCGCCACGCATGACGTTAACGATCAGACAGGGAACCTCAGCGCCGGCGATATAGGAAATGCCTTCCTGTTTGAGGCTGATACCAGGGCTGGAGCTTGAGGTCATAACACGGGCACCAGCGCTGCCTGCGCCATACACCATATTTATTGCTGCTACTTCGCTTTCGGCCTGAACAAAAACACCGTCAACTTCTGGCAGACGTTTGGCCAGATAGGCGGGCAGTTCTGACTGCGGAGTAATGGGATAACCGAAATAATATCTGCAACCGGCAAGTACAGCTGCTTCGCCAATCGCTTCGTTGCCTTTCATCAACACCTTAGCCATTTATTAACTCCTTATTTCTCTTCCTTGTAAATTTCTATAGCTACGTCAGGGCAGCTTCTGGCACAGATGGCGCAGCTGGTACACTTGGCTTCATCAGTGATTGCGGCCGGGTAGACGCCCTTGGGAGTCAGGTGGTCAGCATAAGCAAGAATCTTGAGAGGGCAGCGCGCGATGCAGATGCCGCAACCCTTACACAGACTTTCATTGATAACCCATTTAGACATTTTGTCTTTCCTCCGGTGTTAGTTCGACGCATGCTTCAGGAGCAGACTGTAATATTAATACAACTTAAACCGACTTTTTTCAATGACCAGCTGAAATCTGATGCTAAAAACTTATGCCAGGCGGGCAGAAACAGATATCAGCGCAGCGCCCCGAAGTGCCACGGAACGCTCCAGTAGCGTTCGAGCACAAATACATCGAGATCGCCTGAGCTGTAAAAACCAGGCAGGCCTTCGGTTGCAACCCCAAGCTTAGCCGCCAGTTCAGAAGCAACAACTGCAAACGCCATCGGCAGACCGGTTTTGCCGGCAAAATCCTGCACTATGGCCAGGCCTTCGCGGAAAAGTTCGACGGAAGTTTCGCCGGAAAGGTTCGGGTTCGCAACCAGGTGGGTTACCTGCATGGCGCTGAGACCGCACATATGTCGGAAGCTTTCTGCCAGTTCTTTGGGGCTGGTGAATCCGGGGCGGAATGGGTTGATGACAAAAAGAACATTGGCACCGCGGGCGGCGGCGACATCCTTCATCCGGCCAAGCGGGCGCAAACCTGGCTCACCACCGCCGATATCGCAGACAACAGCCTGACCCGGAGTTTCGATGGCGCCCCAGGCAGCGGGCGGCAGAGCCGGAATATCACCGGAAACGACGCGATCACCAGGGCAAATCACCTTGACACCAAGGGCTTCAACCTCGTCGCGCAGCTTTCTGACCCTGAAAAAAGGGTTGACGATATCGAGGTCAATAAGAGTCGAGCCGCCGTAGCGGCTCGCCTTAAAGACCGAAAGATTCAGGGCAAGTTCGGTTTTGCCCGCCCCGGCGCCACCGATGAGAAAGGTGGCCGGAGCGGCATCACTGGGAAAGGGAAGATTCATCAGAGGTCAGATGCCCGCCTTGCCAGTTCCATGAATTTGTCGTAGTTGGGGTCGTCAACGCGGCCAATCATTTCGTGAATCGCGATTTCCATGGTCGAAATTACCGCACCGGCGCGGCGCATCTTTTCGATGGCGACTTTCCAGTTAACCTTTTTGGTTGAGCTGGTGGCATTCATGATGACATGCACCTTGTAGCCGCGGCTGAGAGCGTCAAGAACGGTCGGGCAGATGGAAATATGGGTTTCCATACCGGCAACGATCAGGGTGTTGGTATTCATGGCTTCAAGGCGAAGAGTCAGATCTTCGCTGCCGAAGCAGCTGTAGCGGCTTCTTTTGATCGGTTCGAGTCTGGGCACCAGTTTTTTGATCTCTTCGATGGTCCCGCCAAATTTCTGGGGCGAAAGCTCAGTGAGCACTATCGGCAGCCCAATCATGCCCGCAAAGGAAACCAGCGATTTGATGTTGTTAATCATGGCTTCTTTTTTGTAGATTGGCTTGATGCATTTTTTCTGTACATCGCTGATAAGCAGCACGCTGCCTTCTCGGGTAAGGATGTCTGGATGTCTCATAGTCTGATTTTCTCCTGGCCTAAATAGTCAACTTGAAATTTTCGCCATCGTTATTGTCCCATTTCTGGTGCAGGTTACCACTCTGGTCAACCGAAACCAGGTTGAAACAATAATTAATTACTTCGCGGTGGGGGCCCCAGATAGTGGCCCGAAAAACTCTCGGCATCGGCAGCCCACTGATACGGGCCTCACGACCTCTTTCATAGAGGGGATCTCCATGCCGGTAAGGAGCATGACTGACAGAGAATTCACTGTTCCATTCGATGCCGTCGGCTTCGAGCTCGGTATCCTGGGGGTAAGCCCAGTTATTGAGGCTCCAGTGCAGCCGCACATGAGTGCAGGCACCCGAATGGTCGATATATTCAATCTCACGTGGCATGATCAGCTGGGTAAAATTGTCGCTGACCTTATCGCTGCCATCTGTATAGCGGATCTGAAAGAAATAATGAAACAGATAGCGTTCAGAGCCTTCGAAATGAGTAGGAATACGCAGCACCCATGATCTTTTAAGCGGTGCAGTGCCCCATTCGGGCATCATGGTGAAACTCTGCATGCTCTTCCAGTCGGGGGGGCGGTTCAGATGCCCGAAAACAAGACTGAGAGTCACAGATTCGATGTTGTCTTCCTGGTCGAGCCACTCTTTTTTGAGGTAGGAAAACCCTTCAAAAGGCCGCGTCGAAGGAACTTCGTGGGCAACACCTTCTGACAGAGAAGTCTTCTGCCGGCCGGGTTCAATCTGGTGTACAACGGCTCCGGTTTCCGTGGTCATTAAATCCATCCTGATTTTTAGCGCTGATAAAGTATAACATACGGATACTAAATTGATAATCTAAAATTACATTGTTATCAGAATAATCAGACCACCGACTCAAGACAAGAAGTGCTTAACCGCAGCGCCCTGAGACATCAGGCCTTTTTTGCTTTTCTGCCACAGGCTCTTGCATTCTTGATAAGTTTTGTGCCATAAGCGGCGCTTTTTTCAGAAACCCTGTAAGCAGAATCTTTTCCATTGTCCTTTGTTGAAGCCAAAAGTTTCTTTTCAAATACTTCTAAGCTATTAACTGTAGCGGCCTCAACCAGGAGCTTACCCAGAACTTCAACTTCAGAGATGTCGTCAATGGCCAGAGAAATCCCAGCGGGAACCCTGCCGAAGCGCGTTTGAAGAATATTGCCCAAAGCCGTCTTTTGCGCCATGAGTGCTTCTTTTCGACCATTTTCGAGGCCTTCAGCGCGACCGTCAAAACGGCCATTAAGATAAGCAGAGTCAATTGAGCTGCGCTTAAAACGCACATTATCAATGTGGCGATCGTAATCAAGGCGGTCTTTGTCACTCAGTTTCATAATATCGAGAACCTTTTCAGCCTCTTTAAGGCCCTTTGCGGTAGACCCGGCCTTTACTTCGCCGTGTTTCAGAAAATAAATCCATTCATCGAGTCTGTCTCTGGCCATATCATTGAAGTTATTAATTTTTATCAGATAGAAATCAGGAAAAATCTCGCGTGGCGAATCTTTTTGAAATACCTGCCGCTGCTTTTCAGACAAGACCAGTTCATCCTGATTATGAATGCCCATAAAGGATGTCTGACCATGATAAACATAATCTTCGCCGTGCCCGAGATCAAAGTGCAGGAGGCTTATCGATATAACCTTCACCACTTTCTCGTATTTCATTCCGGCATCTATATGCTCACATATTACTCGTGAGGCACCGTAAAGCATGCGATGAAAGTAATCGAATTCATACTCATACTGCACCTCGATCAAGATAATTTCATTTTTGTCGTTTTCAACCTTCAGGTCGAGGCGATTGAATTTCTGTGCCTCCGAATCCCTGTTGCTTTCGCTTTCTAGCAGCGCGATAACCTTGATACTTTCACCGACAAGTTCAGAAAGAAAGCCTTCAAGCACAACAAAATTGGCTTTGCTGCGCAAAAGCTTTTTCATCGCCCAGTCAAAACTTACCAGTTTCCGTTTTTTTTCTGCCATCAAGATCTCCCGCCAACAATCATTGTTTCAGTATATACAAGTTTTCAAACAAAGGCAAAACTGTTTCAGAACCCTACAGAATCACACCATTCTCAAAC
>JAKQKW010000052.1 GCA_029560455.1 Candidatus Rifleibacteriota bacterium | reverse complement strand
ACCATGCTTCGCCAGACCAGAAACCCTGAAGCAGCTCCTGACCGCGAACCGGTTGCCAGCCCGGCAAATTTTGTTCCCCACTGGTTTCTCATGGGCGCCATCCTGCTTACCGCTTTGCTGGTCTGTCTGGCGATCATTGTGCCGCTGCTTGTGAAATAATCTGTCTTGCACCGGGAAAATTTCATTTCACAGGTCGTTTGACTTAATGTAAAACCGCATTGTATTATAAAAGTCTGGATTGATGCGCAAATTGCGACAGGCAACAGCATGGAATAATTTTTCAGTGATGGATAAACCGTGAGCTACAACGAGCAGGAAACCAGATTTTTTCTCATAGACCCGGTGTTGCGCGCCAAGGGCTATGACGATCACCAGCGTATCAAAATGGAAACCCCTGCTCCTGTCGAGCCGACCGGCTCAAAAGGTCGTCGCCGGAAAGGTGCCGGGCGCACCGATTATTTGCTCTGTGTCCAGACCGCAAACATGCCAGCGCCTTTGCCGGTCGGGCTTCTTGAAGCCAAAAAAGAAACCGAAGACCCGTTGAAAGGTATGCAGCAGGCTAAAGGCTATGCAGATTGCCAGCGTTTTGCGGTGAAATACGTCTTTGCAACCAATGGCCATCTTTACGGCGACTTTGACCTGTTCACCAATTTGCAGGCCGGTCCGTTACCTTTTGCAGATTTTCCGGCACATTCCGATCTGGTCGCCCGCTATGCCAGAGATACCGGTATTGATATCACGGCGCCCGATGCATCCATGCTGTTTCAGGCCGACAGTCAGGCCTGGTCGCAGACCCGCTATTACCAGGATGCCGCCATTCGTGCCGCCTTTGCTAAAATCATCAACTGCCGTCGTCAGGGTGAGCCGGCACGGGTGCTGTTGGCACTTGCTACCGGCTCAGGCAAAACTATCATTGCCACCAATCTGCTCTGGCGTCTGGGGCAGGCTGGCTAGCTTCCAAAACCGGCGCTTTTTCTCTGCGATAGAGATGAACTGCGCGAGCAGGCTTATACAAAACTTAAAGCAGCTTTCGGTGATAACGCCCGCATCGTCAAAACTGAAAACGGCACTAATGCCGCCACCAATGCCCGCGTTCATATTGCGACCTATCAGACTCTCGGGCTAGACGATGAAAACGATGACTTCGCCAGCTTTCTTTCAGAGCACTACAAGGAAAATGCTTTCAGTGTCATCATTATCGATGAGTGTCATCGCTCAGCCTGGGGAAAGTGGTCAGAAGTTCTCAAACGCAACCCCGATGCCATTCACATCGGCCTTACCGCCACGCCTCGCCGGCTGCAGGAATCAAAGCATGCTACCGATGAAGATCGTGAAATTACAGCCAACAACCACAAATATTTCGGCGAACCGGTTTATGAATATACCCTTATTCAGGCACAGGAAGACGGTTATCTTGCCGCCTGTGAGATCGTCAGACGCAAGGCCGATATCGATAAACGCGTTTTTACCAGAGAAGAAGTTCTCAAAGCCGGTGTGAAAGATATCCGCACCGGGAAATTGCTTACTGAAGACGATCTGACCAAAAGCCATTACACCGGTAAGGATTTCGACGACGAGCTTTTTATCGAACTGCGAACCCCCGCCATGTGCGAAGACCTTTTTAAGTTGCTTTGCGCCAACGGTGGCCCGGAACAGAAGGTGATCATCTTCTGCACCCGGGAGATTCACGCTGACCGCGTAGCCATGCAGATGAACAATCTTTATGCGCGCTGGTGCAAAGAGCGCGGTCAGATCCCCAAAGAACATTATGCCTTCAAATGCATGGGGGGGGCGAACAACGGAGCCGACATGATCGAACCGATGCGCGGTTCGGGTGAGCGGGCTTTTATTGCCTGTACCGTCGATCTGCTCGAAGCGGGTGTCGATATCGAGCGGCTGAACGCCGTGGTTTTCTTTCGTTATCTTCAGTCACCCATCAAATTTTATCAGATGGTCGGGCGCGGCACCCGCATTCACGAAGAGACGCAGAAATACAAATTCTGGCTTTATGACTACACCGATGTCAGCAATCTTTTTGGCACCGACTTCATAACTGCTCCGCAGCGACCACGGGCAGGCGGCGGCAAAGGCCCCGGAGGCATCGATGAGCCACCCGGGCCGCCGGTTACGCCACCAGGCGTTGCCGAGATCGGCGGTCATTACGTTTATGTCTCACCTCAGGGGCATTTTATTCTTACCCGCCGCGAAGGGCGCGATACGCCGATTCCGGTCGATGAGTATCGTCGTGAGGTGATTCAGCGGGTTCTTGCCGAGGCTCACAACCTGGCCGAGTTTCGGCAGCTGTGGATCGAAACCGGAAAGCGGCGCAGCCTTATCGATCATCTTCTTGGCGATAATTTCAGCCCTGAAGTGATTCGTGAAATAGATAATATGACCGATTGCGATCTTTTCGATTTTTTCGGTCATCACGGTTATCACGCCAGGGCTTTGAAACGCAGCGAACGCGGCGAATTATACCTCGACGCTCATGCTGAATGGTTTGCAGGTATGAATACGAGACCTGCAAATGTTCTGAAAGGTCTGGGTTGGCAGTTCGCCCGCGGCGGCACCGACGCCCTCGAAACCCCCGCACTGTGGGAAGTGCCGGAGATAAAAATGGCCGGCGGTCTGGCAGCTCTTAAAATGCTCGGCAACCCGGCTGAAGTGATGCTCGCTGCCAAAGAAAGGTTGTTTGGGGTATGAAATTGACCCTTGAAGAAATAACAAAGGATAATGGTCTGATTGCTGATGGAGACTGGATTGAAACCCGGGATCAAGACCCTGCTGGAAACATTAGATTAATTCAGTTGGCAGATATTGGAGACCGCCAATTTCTCAACAAGTCAAAGAAATTCATAAATGAAGCAACAGCAAGCCGGCTGAATTGCACCTTTTTGCAAGAAGGCGATATTTTGATTGCACGAATGCCAGACCCATTGGGGCGTGCTTGTGTTTTTCCCAAGCTTAACACCCCGGCGATTACAGCGGTTGATATATGCATTGTTCGGCCAAACAAAACTTTGGTTGACCGAGATTGGCTAGTTTTTTGCTTGAATAGTCCTCGAATAAGAAAAGGCATTCAGTTTCATGCACAAGGTGCAACAAGAGCGAGGGTGCCAACTGGAAAACTGAAACAAATTGACCTGGTCTTGCCAAAGTTATCTGACCAACGGCAAATTGCTGCCCAGCTGAAGGCTCAGCTCGCTGAAGTAGACCGCGCCCGTCAGGCGGCACAGGCGCAACTGCGTGAAGCCGTTAACCTTGCTGATGCCATTATCTTTGAAAGCATTCGCAATGGCAAGACGGCTTCGACAAGCCTCGGCGGTGTTTTACAGGAGATCAGCAATGGCGTCGGTGAAAGCTGGGCTGATTATCAGGTTCTGGGTGCGACCCGCGACGGTCTGGCACCGGCCAAAGAACCGCCTGGCAAGAAGCCCCAGCGTTACAAGCCGGTTTTTTCCGGTACCGTTTTTTACAACCCGATGCGTATTTTGATCGGCTCGATTGCTATGGTCGATGATGACGACACCCCGGGCATTACCAGCCCTGATTACGTCGCTCTGAAGGGCAGAAGCGGCCTGGTCGATTCGAGATGGTTTTATTACTGGCTTCGTTCACCGCTCGGCAAACAATGTATTCTCTCTCTGGCCCGTGGTGCGGTTCGCGAGCGCATGCTTTTCAATCGTCTTGCAGAGGGAAAAATTGATTTGCCTTCCTTCAAGGCTCAGCAAAAAGCCTCAATGGCCCTCGCCGCAATCAAACCAATGCGACAGGCTATAGAATTTCAGCTCAGAGAAATTGACCTTCTGCCTCAGAAGATTCTGGCGCAGGCATTTGAGATATAATCATGACAAAACCAACAAAGAAAAAACAACCCAAAACCATCGCCACGACCAAGTCGCTGTCAGCCTTCGTCAAATCCATCTGCGACATCATGCGCCGGTCGAACTGCGCCAGTGCCCTGCAATATGTGCCAGAACTGACCTGGATTCTCTTTTTGCGCATTCTCGATGCCCAGGAAGAAAAGGCCCGCGAAGCGGCCGAAGGCGTGGGCGTGACTTTTACCCCGGCGCTGAACTGCCCTTATCGCTGGCAGGACTGGGCTGCGCCCTTTTCTGACAAGGCCGATCACACGAAAACCTGTGAAGGCAAACCATGCGGCTGGAAACGCCAGGAGCTGTTCGCCGCCGGTGACGGCAGGTTGTTCGACTTCATCAACAAAGAACTGCTGCCACACCTGCACGGGCTCGATATCGACGCCCGCACCGGGTTGCCGAATCATTCGGCTTCACGCAAACAGCGCATTATCGGCCGCATCATGACCGCGGTGGAACGGGTGCGGGTCGACAGTGAGACCAATTTTCGCGATATTCTCGACAAAGTTCACGAAATTCAGATCGATCATATCGACGACACCCATTTTTTCACACTCTCTCAGGTTTACGAAGATCTGCTGCTGAAAATGGGCGAAAAGAACTCTGACGGCGGTCAGTTTTTTACCCCGCGCGAAGTGATTCGCGCCATGATACACACGGTAGACCCCGAACCCGGCAGAACCGTTTATGACCCGGGCTGCGGCACCGGCGGATTTCTTGCCATAGCTTACGAGCACCTGCACCGCAAACTCGGGCAAAATCTCACCGGCACCGATCTCGACACCCTCAAACATGACACCTTTTTTGGCAGAGAAAAAGAAAATCTGGTTTTTCCCATTGCTCTTGCCAATCTGGTTCTGCATGGTATCGATCAGCCCAATCTCTGGCACGGCAACACCCTGACCGGTCGTGCCACCTATGCGGCATTGTTCGAGAACGCCCCGCGATTTTTCGATTACATCTTCACCAATCCGCCGTTTGGTGGCAAAGAGGGCAAAGATGCGCAGAAAAATTTTTCCTTCGAAACTAGCTCGACGCAGGTTCTGTTTCTCCAGGCCATTTTGCGTGAACTGGCTCCCGGCGGTACCTGTGCCATAGTTCTCGATGAGGGGCTTTTGTTTCGCACCAACGAGAGCGCTTTTGTCGAAACAAAGCGCAAACTTGTCGACGAATGCGATCTATGGGCCATCGTCAGTTTGCCTGGTGGAGTGTTTTCAACCGCCGGCGCAGGAGTTAAGACCAACCTGCTGTTCTTCACCAGAGGCAAAAAGACCGAAAAAATCTGGTATTACGACCTTTCTCAGGTTAAGGTCGGCAAAAAAACGCCGCTTACCCTGGCTCACTTCGGTTTTGGCAGCGACGGTTCGGTTCTTGACGATTCTGAGCTGGCAGCCTGTCTGACAGCAGAGTGGAAGGAAAACGGCGAAAATGCCGGAAAGCCATTTCCGAGCTATGCCAGTTTGCTGCCTGAACGCGGCACCCCTGCGGCTGAAAGCTGCTGCTCATGGACAGTCGATTTTGCCGCCCGTCGGGCGAAGGCGCGTGAGGAAATGCAGCCCTTGCTGACTGATGCGGCGGCAATAAAAGCTGAAATGGTCGATCTTAAAGAACAGCTCAAGCAGCTGAAGCGAGAAAAATGCGACCCCAAAAAGCTGATCTCAATTGAAAGTGCAATACTTGAAAAAGAGAAAGCCGTCAAAGAGCTGGAAAATCGAGTCTCTGCAATCGATGCGGCTGTGTTCGATCTTAAGGCGGTCAATCCCAATGCTGTTGCCATAGTCGATGAACGTACCCCACAGCAGGTTATAGACAGCATCGAGAAGCAGGGCGAGGTAATTTCAGAAGCCCTGTCCAGACTTAAAACCATGTTGGCTGGAGACTGAGAAAAATGCTTAAAGAATTGAGAATAAAAAACTTCAAGGGCTGGAAAGATACCGGCACAATCCGCATGGCGCCTATTTCACTGTTTTTCGGTGCCAACAGTTCTGGGAAATCAAGCATCGGCCACTTTCTGATGATGCTTAAACAGACAGTTGAATCGCCCGACAGAAAGGCGGTTTTTTACCCTGGCGGCAAGAACACTGCGGTTCAGCTTGGTTCTTATAAGGAAATAGTGTTTCACCGTGACCCGAAAAACAAGATCAGCTTCGATTACTGCTGGGAATTAGCGGAAACCCTGAAAGTTAAAGATCCAATTTCTGACATGATTTTTTCGGGTAACGCTCTTGCATTTCAAGCTGAAGTTGGATTGGATAAAAAGGATCAGCAGACTCTTATTCTTGATCGGCTCAATTACGAAATGCTCGAAAATGATGAGAAGAGCCTGGCGATTGGAATGAGACGCAAATCAGAGAATCGTCTTGATTATATCGTTGAATCTGTCAGATACAAGTTGAAGCGCAAACAGGGCAGGGCATGGTATCCTGCTGCCACAGTGCGCTTTTATGGCTTTCCTGATGAAGTCGTCGCTTACCATCAAAATGCTGATTTCGTTCAAGAGCTGAATTTGAGCCATGAAAAGCTGTTTGGATCGATCTGCTATCTCGGACCACTGCGCACCAAGGCTGAGCGTCTGTATTCCTGGGCTGGCAACGAACCGGAAAGTGTCGGATACTCGGGCGAAAGCACGGTCGCGGCGATTCTGGCAGCGAGAAAACGAAAAATCAGTTTAGGTTATAAAAAAACGGCGAAGCCTTTTGAGGAAATCATTGCTCTCAAACTCCAGGAAATGGGGTTGATCGAAAAATTCAAGGTGAACCCGATATCAGAACAGCGCCAGGAATACGAGGTAAAGCTTTGCACCAGAGGCTCTAAAGACTGGGTCGATCTGCCCGATGTCGGTTTCGGAATTTCACAGGTTCTACCTGTATTGGTACAATGTTTCTATGCTCCGGCAAATTCTATTATTATCATGGAACAGCCTGAAATACATCTGCACCCGGGGGCGCAATCAGCCCTGGCAGATGTGATGATCGATGTGATCAATTCGAGAGAAAACGGTGTCAGCAGAAATATTCAGCTGGTTATCGAAACCCATTCAGAACATTTTCTCAGGCGTTTACAGCGAAGAATTGCCGAAGATTTTATTTCTCAGAATAAAGTTTCGGCTTATTTTGCCAATGTAGACAAGACCCCCGCAACTCTGGAACCGCTGCAGATAGATCTTTTTGGCAACATTCAGAACTGGCCTGAAAACTTTTTCGGCGACGAAATGGGCGACATTACCGGGCAGGCCAGGGCGGCAATGAAAAGAAGAATGCAGAATGAAAAATCGGAGACCGGCGAATGACACTTCCCTTAAAATGTCTGGTGGACACAAACGTGCCCAAAACGGCTAATCTAGCTACTCAATCAGACAAGCATTCTGACGTATCAGACGAATGTATAATGACATGCGTCGATGCGATCGATCATGTTGTAAGGCAACGCGGTCTGATCATCGATGCCGGTGATGAAATATTTGATGAATACCGGCAACAATTATCAATGAAAGGTCAGCCGGGTATCGGTGATCGTTTCATGAAGTGGGTTCACGATCATCGCTGGAATTTAGATGCGTCACAACGGGTCATTATCACCAGAAAAGGCGACACATACGCTGAATTTCCAGACCATGAAGGACTGCGTGACTTTGATGTTTCAGACCGCAAGTTTATTGCTGTGGCCAATGCCCACCCTGACAAACCGACGATTTTGCAGGCTACCGACAGCAAGTGGTGGGGCTGGAAAAAGGCTCTTGCCGAGGTTGGTGTAACTGTCGAGTTTCTTTGTCCTAAGTATGTTAAGGCAAAGTATGCCGAAAAAATGAAAAAGTGAGAGAGACATTTTTCAAATTTCCGTCAACGCCTCATCTGGCAGTCTTGCCCGGTGTTGACGTCAGAAGCGACAAGGTTTTCTCAGAGTATGAGCGCAGTGAATTTTTACAATATGTGGTCACTGTTGAAGAAAAAATCGACGGGGCTAATCTGGGTATTTCTTTTGATGCGAGTGGAAATTTAAAAGCCCAGAATCGAGGGTCTTTGTTGAATCTACCAGGTTCCGGCCAATGGAAGAAACTTGCCGGATGGCTGGCAGAACGCACTGATATACTTTTTGAGCATTTATCGGATCGTTACGTTCTTTTTGGCGAATGGTGCTATGCCCGACACTCAATTTTTTACAACCGCTTGCCGGACTGGTTTTTAGCCTTTGATTTTTATGACCGGCAATCCCGTCGTTTTCTTTCAACCGCAAGAAGAGATCACATGATAGAAAAGATGCGTATCGACAAGGTGCCGCATCTTGCAACCGGGCAGTTTTCATTCTCTCAGATCGAAAAATTCCTTGCAGAATCCAGACTCACTGATCAGCCCGCAGAAGGCATTTATCTGAGAATAGACAGTAACGACTGGCTTGAAAAAAGAGCAAAGCTTGTCCGCCCGGAATTTATTCAGGCTGTTGAAGAGCATTGGTCGCGCTCATCCATCTTACCGAATTGCATCAATCCATAGGCCTTTGATCGTAATTTTTTCGTGCGAACCATTATTCAATCTGGTTGTAAGGCCTTTTTTCGTATAACCGATGCTGTCCGGTAAATCGTTGGTCGTTGTTGTTGTTGTCAATTTTCGATCTGCTCAGCGGGAATGAGGGACTTCACTCTGTCGAGGTATCTCAGTTCCTTGAGAAGCGTCGGGTCACCGATTAACTCAGCTTCGTGACTGAAATGCCCTCTGAACACACTCAGTGCTTCGGTTGCAGCGTTAGAAACCTGCAGTTTACGGCCGGGGCGCTCCCAGTATGACCAGCCTGATTCGTCGGCATCTGTATCTTTGGCCGCCAGATCGGAAGAGCG
>JAKQKW010000049.1 GCA_029560455.1 Candidatus Rifleibacteriota bacterium | reverse complement strand
TGGTCGTTGTAGGTGTGCCAGAAGGTGAGAATGGTTCTACCGTCAGGGCTGGTGGCTATTGAGTCGTCCCAGCCGACGAAAACCAGGGCCAGATAAGCGATTACCGCAATTATGATCAGGTTTCTTTCTTTCATGGCTGCTTCCCCTTATTCCTTGACCGCGCCCTGGGTCATGCCTTCGATGAAGTAGCGCTGTGCGAACAGGAACAGCACCGCAATCGGCACGATCGAGAAGCATGAAGCCGACATGATCAGACCAAGTTCAGAGGTATACTGGCCTCTGAAAAGTGCCAGACCGACCGGCAGGGTTATGCTGAGCGGGTTTTCGAAGTTGGTGACGATCAGCTGCCACAGGAAATTCGACCAGTGAAACAGGAAAGTCAGCAGGAACAGTGTAAGAATGATCGGCAGTGCCAGCGGCACGATGACGACCCTGAACACCTGCCATTCAGAAGCGCCGTCGATCTGCGCGGCTTCGATAAGCGAATCGGGGATGGTGTCCATGAACTGCTTCAGCATGAAAATGCCGAATACCGAGGCGAGGTGCGGCAGAAACATGGCCCATTTGGTTCCGAACAGGCCCATTTTGCAGACCATGAAAAACTGCGGCACCATGAACATCATGCCCGGAATCATCATCGTGGCGAGCAGCAGCATGAACATCTGCTGTTTATAGGGCAGTTCTTTTTTCGAGAACACGTAAGCGCCCATCGAAGCAAACAGAGTTACGAGAAAAGCGGCGGTTGTGGCCACCAGCAGGCTGTTGAGAAAATAAGTGCCGAAATTCTTCTTATTCTCGATCGGATCGAGGGCGCCGGCTGCCACCGAAGCGGCGTCGGTCTTGAGCACGCGTCTGAAGTTGTCGAGGGTCGGCTCAGACGGCACGATATCGAACGGGTTGGTTTTGCTGATCACAAGTTCCTGGCCTGAGGGTTTGAACGAAGTGCAGAGCATCCAGAAAAACGGAAACAGCACCACGACAACACCGACAATAAGAGCTTCATAAAGGAACATTCGTTTGAGAAAAGCGCCACGCATCTCGTTTTTCGTTCTAAGAAAGCGCTGCACCACGCAGATGGTCATTACTATCGCAACAATGACCGCCAGACCGTTGTGAACCGGCGTCAGCTTCTGCATCAGTTCGCCGGCCTGCATGGCACTTTCGGCACCTTCACCGGTGGTGAAAGCAGAAAAGACCATGGCACCGAACTTGAAGAGCTGGCCCGAAATGACATAAGACATGGTAATCATGATAGCCAGCAGAATTATGAAGGCGAAAACTCTTCCGGGGTGCATATCTTTGCTCATTTCTTCGCCTCCATTGCGTCGTTGCGGCTGGCAATACGCTGCTGCAACCAGGTAATGCCCAGAGTGATGATCAGCAGCATATAAGAAATCGCGGCGGCATAACCATAATTACCGGAATCGAACTGTTTGAAAAGATAGTAGCCGGCAACCGAAGTAGAACCGACGGTTTCGCCGCCCATTACCACCTGCGGGCCGCCCGAAGTCATTGCATAAATTTCGGTAAAGGCATTCAGTGAGCCGATAACGCCGGTAATTACCATAAAGATGATGATCGGGCGCAGCAGCGGCACGGTAATTTTGGTGAATTTCTGCCATTCAGAGGCGCCATCGATGTCGGCGGCTTCATAAACCGCTTCGGGTATATTCTGCAGGGCGGCGAGAAACAGCACCATGCCGAAACCGGCACCCTTGAGCACCATTGCGATAACGACGGCGAGAAGAGCTGTATACGGGCTGCCGAGCAGGCCGGTGGTATTGAAAAAGTTGTTTTCGCCCATCAGCCAGGTGGTTATCTGTGCCAGAGCGCCAAACTTCGGGGCATATATCAGGGTCCAGATGACGCCGACTACGAGCATATCAAGTACGTTGGGCAGAAAGAAGGCGCTTCTGAAAAAGCTCTTGCCAAACAGCTTGTTGTCGAGCAGCAGTGCCAGAGCCAATGAGGCGCAGATTCCGAGCGGAATACTGATTACCCCGTAGAGTGCCGTTACGCCGAGCGACCACCAGAACTGAAAATCGCCGATGATGCGCTTGTAGTTGGCAAGACCGACGAATTCGAGATTACTCAGGCTGTAATCGGTTGGTGAGCCAAAGAAGCTCAGGTAAAACGAATAAAAGATCGGGAAAATCAGAAAAGTCCCGAAAAGCAGCATAAAGGGCGAGAGAAACCCTGCAGCAACTGCGGTATCCTGTGAAGTCCTGATAGCCAAAGTGCAGCCCTCCCTGTTGGTAGGTATAGAAACCAATTTTTCAAAGAGATTCTATCACACTTTGCGCCGAAACCATTATCAAAAACTACAACAAAGCGTCAGGGGCCTTCGGAAACGAAGCAGTGCAGACCAAGGGCGTTGAGGGCTTCGGCCTTTTCCTCGGCTTCTCTTTCGGTATTGAAAGGCCCGACAAGAACACGGTGAATTTCATACTGGTCATCAGGCGGCGCCAGGGTCGGGGCAAAGCCGTCAGCGGTAAGCTGATTAAAAACTTCTTTAGCCGACGCTTCGTCGGCAAAGGCTCCGAGCTGCACGAAGAATTTCAGGGGTGCCGCAACCTGAACTTTTGCGGTCATCGATTGTGAAGACCCGGCCTTGCCTGCAGAAACATTAACATTCATCGAAGACGCGGCAGGAACGGCCTTTGTGGTCGCTTCAGCTGCAGGTACTCTGGCGCCGTTGATATCGAGCAGCACCCAGACACCGGCGCCAAGAAGGATGATAATAACGAAATAGATAAGCCATTCTTTGACACCATCACCGGCGTTAGCGGGCGGACCCCAGTCAAACTGGCGTTGATTCGCTTCTGACATGATTTATCCTTTCATTTTCGGCAACAACCGACTTTTCTGCATAAACGGCAGTTTATGCCCACAGGCACAGGTTTCTGATTTGCAGGTTACCACAACCTGATAATTGTTGCGAGCCACCCAGGTTGCGCCGCATGCCGGGCAGCGGGTGTCCTGGTCACCTGGCAGATTGCCCTGATAGACATATTTTAGCTTTTTGCGGGCAATTTCGACAAATCGCTCGATTGTCGAGGGGGCGGTTGGCGGCGCTGTTTCATGATAACGCGGAAAATACCTTGAGATATGTAAAGGCAGGTTGTCAGAAAGGTCTGCAACCCAGTCGACAAGCGCGGTAAATTCGGCCGGGTCATCATTGAGACCGGTGACGACCAGATTCGTCAGTTCGACATGTACGCCGCTCTCTATCGCGACCCTGATGTTGTCTTTAACTGTGTCGAGCCGGCCGCCACAGATTTTCTGATAAAAATCAGCATTAAAAGCCTTCAGGTCAATGTTCATCGCGTCGACGACCCGGCAAAGATC
>JAKQKW010000291.1 GCA_029560455.1 Candidatus Rifleibacteriota bacterium | reverse complement strand
CTGATCTTCTACTCCAAACGGGTCGAGGTTATTGTCGGCGTTGAGGAATACGGCTACGGTCCAGTCTTTGGTCTGGGCTGCGGCCGGCAGCAAAATGGCGAACAGAAACAGGGTGGTAAGTGTGATGATACTGGTTACTCGTTTCATTCTCGGGCTCCCTGAACTTATAGACTTATCCGGGAATGCTTAGGGCCGGATATTTATGATTCTAATGATGAGCAGGGGTACCCGCAAGCCCCCACCAGATTTTTTTGGCAAAAATATTTCAGTTGTCAGCCTGAAGCTGGTATCATTTTTGTAATCGTAATCGTAATCGTAATCGTAATCGTAATCGTAATCGTAATCGTAATCGCCTGTCACGGCGTCTGATTTTTTTACGTCATACCCGCGAAAGCGGGTATCCAGGAGTTTAGAACCAGATTCCCGCTTTCGCGGGAATGACGAAATACAGAAGGGCTGGTAGCGTTAAGGACTGGTATCAGAAGTTATGGAAGAATTCAAATTTATTGTTGCGACGAAAGATATTGTTGGCGAACTGATGGAGTTCGAGAAAGTCTGTTTCGAGCACGAGCGCGATCGCTTTTCGAAACGCAGTCTGACGCATCTGATCACCGCACCGACCAGCCGCACCATCATAATCCGCGACGAGAATGGCAGGCTCAGCGCTGCCGTTATCGGGTTGTTGCGCCATTTCCTCGTTCCCTCAGGTCGCGTTTACAAGATTGGCGTGCGCCCTGAATTCGCCCGGCGTGGCGTCGGTTCGGCGCTGGTGCGCGAAATCGAGCGCTGGTTCAGAGAATCTGGCATGAAAAAAACATGCGCCGAGGTGCGTGAGAGTAACACACCTTCGCGGCGCATGTTCGAAAAGAACGGTTATGTCGAGACCGGAACCCTCTACTGTTTTTATGCCAATCTTGAGAACGGCATAAAATACTGGAAAGACCTCTGATCTCCTCAGGCAGAAGTATCTATCGAGCTGCTGACAACCGGTTCAGCTTCGTCTGAAGTTTTGCCCTGCTTAGCGTAGCCAGAATTGCGGTTGTTGAACAGACTTTCAAGCATCTGCTGTCTGAATTTTTCGGCATAATTCCAGAATTCTTCAAGGAAATTTTTGTAATCGCTCTGACTGACTTTTTTACCCGGCTGAAACAACAGTTCGATCAGCTCTTTGTCGCCTTCGACGGTTACCGGCAATTCGGCGGCCGGAACAGTTTCGGCAGGTAAGCCTTCAACGGGAAGTGTTTCTGGTAATGTCGGGGCAGCCATCTCGGGGCCGGCGAGAGCCGACTGACGGGCACTTTCGACATCGGCAAAAAAGGCTCTGGCCTGTTCCTGCATGGTGCTTTTGATCTGGTCGAAGGCGCCATCGGCCGGGCCATAGGTATTTTCGAGTTCGGCGAAGAATTCGTCTGATTCTTTAAGAAAGTTTTCGAGCGCTTCCGGGCTGAGGTCGGCGAGACCTTCGACTGCGTCGAAGAATTCGCTGGTAACTTCGGGTGAAAGGTCGAGCGATTTGTCGGTGCCGTTCATGAACGAACCGACTGCGTCGATCGACAGATTGAAGCTGCCCATAAATGTTTCGGAAACAGTGCCACTCAGTTCGACGAAGCGTTCGGCGCCTTTCTGGCCCATCTTCGCTTCGACCTTGCTGGTCAGTTCATAGAACAGATCGAACTGAAACGAGATATTGAGGCCACCAGCCTGTATTGTCTGGGGGGTATCTTTGTCAGCTACAGCAGGCTTGTCCTGTTTGCCGGCTTTGTCGGCAACCTTTTCGAAAACATCCTGCAGATGTTTGAGCGCTTTTGGCATCTTTTCAGGCTTGTTTTCTGGTCTGTTGCCGGCGCGCATTTCTTTGAGCTGTTCGAGGAGCGACCTTCCGTGGTCGTTGAGTCGAATGTTCATTTTCTGCCTCCTTGCAGTTTATGTGACACAATTTTCCCTGTCTTTAATATCTATCGACAAAATGAAGCCTAATCTTTACTGAGAAATATGGCTAAATATTGTATCATTTCGAGTTTTAGTTGGTTTAGAAGACTATTTTGCTGCAATTATTCATAATATCTTAAAAAAACGCCAGTTTACATTGCTGAATGAGTGTCGTTGATGACCGGCCTGGTGGTGATTGTCATCTGATGTCATTCAGCCGCTGGTAAACAGGCTGCTTTTTAAGATCACAGAATGTGATCTTAAAGAAAACCTCTTTATAAGCGGTTTTCCCTTTAGTTGCTGTCTTTGAATTCGCGGGAGGGGCAGCGGCATTGAGTGAATATAGCCAGATTTACAGGCAACAGCCTGTAAAACCCTGATGTGAGGAGCGGTTTGCATAACGCGCGGGCGTTATGTAAAGGCATGGGACTCCCACTGCCCGAGGTCTGGCGAGTCGCCGACCGCAGTCAAGGTCAGGTAATGGGCCATTACCTGACCAGCACCGACGCCGCACAGAGCGTGACGGACTGAGCCAGGGAAGGCGAAGGCCGGCGCGATATGTGCTCTCAGGTGCGGTTGCAAGGGAGCAGCCAGACCGAAGCCGCCCCGAGGTTTAATAACGGAAGGGCCGCGACACCGGGGCCGCCGGGCTCCCGGCGGGGGATGGGGACAACTATTTGTCGGGACAGTATATCTGTTTTTGTATAGTAAACTTTTCTTTCGCGGCAGCTTCGCAAAATGGGTAATCA
>JAKQKW010000036.1 GCA_029560455.1 Candidatus Rifleibacteriota bacterium | reverse complement strand
GCGGCTGGGCACATGGCGGTGTGCATCTGGTAATCGGGCCGCGCGAATCAGGCAAAGCATCACTGCTGATGCAGCAGGCCCTTGCCGTAAAGGCCGACGTGCCGATTCTCTATCTTTCTTACGAACATTCGTTACGTGATTTTGCGCTGCGGGCAGCGGCAAGCACCGCCGGGCTCAACCTCAGCGACCTACAGGGACATCTGGCGATTGCCGGAGCGGTTGGCGAAAATGCGCGAAACGGCCTTGCCGCAGCCTATGATAAGCTGCATGAACTGCTGCCGGCGAAACTGTTCTTTTCGGGCGTCGATACGGGCCGACATGGCCTAGACCCACGCGAAATTCAGCAACTGGCCGCAATGATGCCCGGTGATGGCGAAAAACTCGTTCTCATCGATTCAGTCTGCGAATCTGACTTTGTCGACGGCCCGGCCGCCTGCCTCAAGCAGATGCGCGAGATTGCCGCCGCCGGCCGCCTGACGATAATCATCGCCGTTCACAATCAGGCTGTCTGCGACAAACGCCCGCATTTTATCGAAGACAAGGATATTGAACTTCTCGATCGTTACCAGAGATACACCGACTCAATCATCGTAATTCACAGCGAAAAGGTTAACCTGCGCCGTTTCGTTGCTATGATCAAAGGACAGATCGATGCTCAGCTGGTCGGCAGCCTCGAACAGAAGGCGCTGCAGCTCGCCGGCAACAAGCGGCTCAAAACCGATACATACACGCTCATGCGCCTGATTCATACCCGTAACGGCCGGCGTGACCTTCTGCTGTTTTTGTATCAACCAGATATGGGCCGTTTCTACGAACTGGCCGCCCTGGCCATGGCCAGAGCCTGACCCGCATGGCCCACGAAGGCTTTCTCAAAGTAAGACTCGTCATTCGCGGCCGGGTTCAGGGTGTCGGTTTTCGCCGCTTCGTCTACAAACAGGCCCAGCAACTCGGTATCGGCGGCTGGGTGCGCAACAATCCCGACGGCTCGGTCGAGACCGAAGCCTGCGGCGACTATTCGACAATTCAGCTCTTCATCGCCGAAATGCACAAGGGCCCGTTCTTTTCCCGCGTCGACGAAGTCGAAGAATCGCGCCGCGAAAGCCTCGCCAGCGCCCCCACAACCGAATTCACCATCCGCCACGACTAGCAGGTTCAAAATCTAAACCGAAAACTCTTAGGAATGATATAATTCTGGAAGCAGGAGTCGGAGTTCGCTGTGACCAGTGCTTTGATACAACCGCAAATGCTTGTGTGGGCCCGAAAAAGGGCTGACTTCGCCGTTGAAGAACTTGCGAAGAAATTGGGCATAAAAGATTCTGAAAGAATTCTTTCCTGGGAACAGGGGAACGAAAAGCCAACCTTTAAGCAGGCTCAGAAGGTTGCCCAGGTATTACATATACCTTTTGGCTACCTGTATCTCAATTCTCCACCAATAGAAAAACCAGTTATCCCAGATTTAAGAACTGTTGGAGACAAAACCACCCGCTCCTACAGCATGGATTTGAATGAAGTCATTGCCGATGTACAGCGAAAAATGGAATGGTACAAAGACTATCTGCAGGAGATTGGCGCGGAAAGGCTGGACTTTGCAGGTAAATTCTCTGTTAAAAACGGTTATTTAGAGATCAGCAAAAGCATCGTCGAAACTTTAAAGCTGAAAATTTCTGATAGAAGAGAAGCTGCTAACTGGGAAAGTTTTTTCAACATACTGGTTGAGCGCTCTGAACAGGCAGGAATCATAGTGCTTCGCAGCGGCAAAGTCGGTAATAATACCCATAGAACTCTTGATGTTAAAGAATTCAGAGGTTTTGCCATTTACGATGAGCTGGCCCCATTTATCTTCATCAATGGAATTGATGCAAAAGCCGCCCAGATTTTTACCCTGATTCATGAATTAGCGCATATATGGCTCGGCGCAAGCGGCGTATCCAATAATGGTCTGGATGCAATAGGTTCTCGAATGAACAGCATCGAAAAACTATGTAACGATATCGCTGCTGAAGTTCTAGTTCCCGCAACAGACCTGCTTGAGCGATGGAAAAAAGAAACCGACTTCGTTCAACAGGTAGAAAAGCTTTCCTCTTTTTATAAAGTAAGCACAGTAGTAATCGCTCGAAGGCTTTTTGACCTGGAGATCATAGAAAAAGATGCTTACTGGAATTACTACCAGCTTCAAGCTTCCCGCTGGAACAAGAATAAAATCACGCAGAAATCCAGTGGAAACTATTATCTTACTCTTCCGGTAAACAATGGTAAAACATTTACCAAAGCGGTTCTGTATTCTGTTTTCTCTAATAAAACCCTGTTCAGAGACGGAGCCAGGCTGTTGGGAATGAAACCTGCCAATTTAAGCACTCTCGCCGACAAAATGGGGCTGTAATGACCAGTCTGTATTTACTCGACACAAATATCTTCATTCAGGCAAACCGAGTAAACTACCCAATAGAAGTTTTTCCAGGATTCTGGGAATGGTTAGAACAGAAAAACCAACAGGGACTTGTAAAATCAATCAAGCCTGTCTATGAAGAATTGATCGATGGGAATGATATTTTGGCAGACTGGGCTAAAGACCGAAATTCTCAAGACTGGTTTTTAAGTGTTGATGACCCTGATACCCAGACCGCTTTTGGTAAAATTGCGAACTGGTTAATGGCTCAAAACCAGAAGTATAAAGAAGCTGTTATAAGCGATTTTCTACAAGGCGCAGACCCGTGGTTGATAGCAAAAGCCATGTCCTCAAACGCACATATTGTAACTCACGAAAGTAATGACCCGTCGAATCGTAAAAAAGTTCTTATTCCAGTTGTTTGTGCAGTGTTTGATGTGAAAACCATGAACACTATGGATTTAATGCGTTTAACACACGCGAGATTTGGCCTGAAATGACAGATACCGGTTTTAATAAGTCAAAATTGGTGGAACTCAGGATTTCATCAACTTTGCTTTAATAGCCTGCAGATCTTTGCCTTTGGGCATTATGAAGAGACATTGGCCGTTGCTGCGGTCTTCCCAGAGTTTTCCGATCATGCGTTTTTCCTGGGAGTCGTCGTTTGTCCAGCGGTCTGAACCCTTGTATTCAACGACCAGAAAGCGGCCGTCTTCAAGAGCGCAGACGAAGTCAGGGTAAAAACGGTCTGAAGAAGTTTGCAGCCAGAAAGAATGCTTCTGGCGCCGCTCAAGATTTCTGACCCAGAATTTTACTTCCGGCAGGGTATCGAGAAAAACAGCACATTCAAATTCTTCGCCCTCGGCGTTCAACTCACCGACTTTGGGGTAGAAGTGTTTTTTAAAGTTGTAAGACCCGCGAAAAACCGTGTTATACGGGTATTCCCCTGCACCTGGCTTAAAAGAGAAGCAGACCTCTGGTCGAACTTCAATCGGAGTAGAATTTTCCGGCAGAAGCAGTTGCTGATAAGCCTGGGCTCTCGCTGCCTGGCGATATTGCTGTATCTTTTCCTGAATTGCAGCTTTCAGGCGGTATTTATCACGAACCAGGTTTTCGAGCTGGAAATTTCGGTTTTTCAGAAGATGGCTCAAAACTCCGTTTAAAAAACCTATTGCATCAGACTGCACAACATCCGGGTGCGGAATGTGCTTATCAAGCCAGAGAATCAGCGATTCGGCTGACCAGGCAAAATCCAGGCCGGTAAAAGAGAGCTGGGTATGCACCTGATCCAGGTAATTGACCCTGATCGCGCCTTTTTCATCTATATCTATCGTGCCCATGGCGCCTTCAGCACGCTCAGAAGGAAAATCTTTTTCTGTCAGGGCCGGGTCGTATGCAGACAGTTTCCACGGAAAATCGAGAAAATGAGTTTCTTCAAACAACTCGAACAGGTCGCCCTGTTTAATAGCCAGAACCGGAATTGAAAATTTTTCTCCACGCTCGGCCGGGGAAAGTGCTTTCGTTACCGTGATACCACGCGAGGCGTTGTAAATTTTTTCGACGGTTGCCTTCGCTGCCGTGGTTTTAAAGCATTTAACCAGAGCCTGCTTTTCTGACTCCTGCATTTCACCCTGAAAGGTTATTACGCTTTTTTCTTCGTCAAACAGCACTTTGCCGGCAACTTCTTTGGGGAGTTCTTTTAAATCAGGCTTTTCAGAAATTTCTAAGGATGTTGCACCCATAAAAACAACAGGCTCTTCCAGTAAATATTGAACCGGTGAAACAAAAGCCTGTGCTTCATGGCGCTGAAAGCCGTTTTCGACGAGGGCATCCTCCAGGGCTTTCGCCGCATCGACGAAGTTTTGTGAGGCAGAAAAGGCGTAGGCCTGATTGAGCTTGGGCTGTTTTTTGCTTTTTGCCTTCGGCAGGCGCATTATACGGCCAAGAATCTGTTCAACAGCGGTAGAAGCGCGAAGTTCTGCAACCGAACACAAAACATAGGCAAAGGGGCAATCCCAGCCTTCGCGCAAGGCATTGACCGTAATCACGAAGCGAATCTGGCAGTCCGGTCTGCCGATATCGACGTCTGCCAGTTCTTTTGTGTCGCCGGTTGCGATGGCAATCTGCTCTTCGGGAATTTTATGATCTTCGATCAGACAATCCTTAACGACGTCTACCGTCAGAGTTTCCTGATCTTTGCGTTTAGGCTGCGCCTGAAGAAGCATGACCGGACGTATATACTCGCCGGTCAACTGCTGTTCCTGCAAAGCCGTCTTTTCAAGATCAGTGCGCACGGCCAGCGCGTCGGATAGCAGTTCTTTCCAGTCGGCCCGTGACTCAAGGCGGATCGGCAGCTTTATCATTTCTTCGGCATTCAGTTCAGCGGCAGAGACAGCATGCAGAACATTGCTGGGTTTATTTTTCTGGGCCGGCGTTGCCGTGAATTCGATAATACATGAGGGTCTGAATCTGGCAAGTGTTTCAAACGAAAGATCGGTGCGGGCATTGTGGGCTTCGTCGACAATTATAATGGGATTTCTCAGGCGAAAAACATTAACAAGCGATGGAATCGGCGTGCCATCAGAGATTGTTTCCAGAAAAGGCAAAAATGCTGCGGGTAAATTTGAAAAATGGGTTTTCAGCTCACCTGACGGCTCGTAAACCTTTCGGCCTTCGGTATCCTCGACCCGGAAAGCCTGCATTGTCGCAACAATAATTATCGTAGAACCATCACAAATCGAGGGGCGCAAAGACAGTGCTTCCTGAATATCGAGAATGGTTACAGACTGCAGCGCAGTATCCAGAGCCTGACGGTAAGGGTGACTTCTATCTCTGAGTGCCTTGATGGTTTGTTCGCGAATCGCATTCGATGGCGTAAGCCACAATACAAGCGCATGATCTACCTGCAGAAAATCATTGGCTGCCAGACCGACCGCGTGAGAAGCGACAAGGGTTTTACCGCCACCGGTCGGCATTCTCAGACAGACGTAGGGCAGGCCGGGCAGCTCTTTAACCGGTGAATAGGGTGTTTTTGTCAATGAGTAAAAGGCTGTGCCCGGATCTCTAAGGTTCGAACAGGCGGTAAAATACTGCTTTAATGTATCCAGAGTCCTCTGCTGGTATTCTTTGAGTGAGAGCATATCAGGAAACCTTTATAGCATAAGGGATTTGATGAAAAGTTATGCCTTCCTGGGCCAGGCGGGCCGCGCCGATGCGACAACCAACGCCATAAATCACTTTTGGCCCATCATGAGGCGGCAGGTCATGTAAAACCGGCACAGTTAAAACATTGCCGCTGTCAGGGCGCTTATCTTTTAGAACACCATTGTAAAGCAGATATACCGCTACACCGTTGATAATGCCCAAAAGCGGAAAGTTCTTTTCCGCATTTTCGGGTAGTGGATTGCCGGTTTCAGTGAAAAAAACATGCCGGGCCAGGTCATGAAAAGTAACTTCCGCTCTTATCTGGCCGGTCTCATCAAAAAGCGGCGAACCAAGCTCGCAATAAGAAAAGCCCCCACCTAATGACTCTTTCGCTTCACCCTTACAGGGTATAAACCCATTAATCGCTTTTTCCAAACGCTTTGCTGTAACTGACTGACAAATTTTTTCATCCATTTCAACAAGAATAAATTTTCTTGGTGATTTATCGGAATGTATTTTATTCATTCGCAAAACAGCATGACCAGTAGTTCCACTTCCGGTAAAAGAATCAAGAACTAAATCGCCTGGGTTTGAAGCTATTTGAATAATGCGTTCAATGAGACGAACAGGCTTAGGCGTATCAAAAGCGGTCTGCGTCTCCAAAATCGACTGAATTTCCTTTTTGGCTTCGTCTGTGTGACCGACTTCATCATGAGTCCACCAAGTCCAAGGAACAAATCCTTCAACTTCCCACAGATAACGAATTATAGATGGTTGCGAATTATTGTCTTTTCCAAAATAAATTCTGCCTTGAGCCAATAATTTTTTAAACTCAGGCTCGATTGTAGACCAGCAACGACCCTCAGGTGGAGTGTGAATTTTTCCGCCAGGGGTAACAATTTCATACATTTGATTTGGTCGCCAGCCTTGGGCGGTCATAGGAACACCACGCCACCTGCCGCGAGGATCATTGTTGGGATTCTTGTAAACTTTGGCCTGTTCTTCGTCTGGTGGAACCAAATTTCTAGTTGTCTTAAACTTTTCGGGATTCTTGGCATAAACGAGTATATATTCATGCACGTCGCCGATTGCTTCTCTATTTTCTCTTGAATAACGCTTCTGCCAAACATTAGCCGCAATAAAATTCTGACGGCCAAAAATTTCATCAGTTAAACAACGTAAGGATGCAATTTCTGAATCATCCATGAAATCCATATTGACCCATCTTCAGACAAAAATTGCCAGAGTAAAGAAAGACGGGGGTACATCATGCAGAGCCATTTGTCATGGCGGGTCAGGTCTTCGGCCTCTTTGCCGACAGCTTTGCCGAGCCAGGCTTTCATTTCGGGGCTGTTGACATTGTCGTTGTAAACCCAGCCTTCATTGCCGGTATTGTAGGGCGGGTCGATGTATATGCACTTAACCTGGCCGGCGTAATATGGCAGAAGTGCCTTGAGAGCCAGAAGATTGTCGGCCTGCACCAGAAGATTGCCGCTGTCCGGCTCACCG
>JAKQKW010000025.1 GCA_029560455.1 Candidatus Rifleibacteriota bacterium | reverse complement strand
CCTGCCATATTTTACCGCGAGTGAGTTTCCTTCGATCTTCAGTAAATGGGCTTATGCGATTCACAAGTCGCTTGCAACCGAGCTTCTATTTAAGGGCGGGGTGTACAACGCCGCGAGTGAAGCTGACTTCGACCCACAGTTTCACGTGGAACTCAGTTCTACCTACCCTAAGCTCGAAATGCGCTGGCATTACCTGCGAATGAAAGAGCGTCTGCCGATTATCAGTCAGGACAAACCCGGTATCTTTAATGGCAGTTACCCGCTCGATGAAACTTTCGCCGTCGACGGCAGCGTCAATGTTACCGAAGAGTTTCTCATGCGTTACGAGTTCGCCCTGAGCCGCAACCGCACCTGGACAACTTTTGAAAACGGTCACATCGGCAAAAAGTTCTACAGCGACCATTACGGCATTCTGCTTGGCACCGACCGCAATCTGCCCAACAACTTCTACATCAATGTACAGGGCATGGTTTCACATGTGCCTGATTTGCTGACGACAACGCCATTTCAGCTCAACGAAACCGAATATCTCAGCTCGCTGCAGATGCGGCAGAACTTCAGGCAGGAAAAGCTGCAGATCGAATTCAACGCGCTAAAAAACTTTACCTCAGGTGAGTATGTGCTGACCCCGAAAATTCTTCTGGTTAAGTCTGACTACCTGACTTTCGTGTTTGGTTACCAGGTCAACGGTGAAGGCGCCGAATCACTTGGCCCGGTCGGCCAGTTCTCAAAAAACAACACCGCCGTCTTCGAGACCCGCGTCACTTTTTAAGAATCTCAGCGGGTTTAATCAGATAAAAACGGTCTGAAATCGTGACCAGCGGGTTGATTGAGATCCATTTCTGGCGATAGTTCTGTGACGCGCCTTCGAAAGTTACATAGATGCTGGTGCCGTCGAATTCAAGGTCTTCAGAGCCAGCGGCGATTTCGGCGGTTTTCAACCAGTTCTTTTCGTCGGCGAGTTCCCAGGCTTCGGCACTGAAGGTCTTCGACTGCCCGGCCGGTTTAAAGCTCACTTTGGTTGACGGCGTGCTCAGCGGGTTTTTGTAAAGCGCCAGCTTGGCGTTCAAAGCTCCGTAAGACAGACTCAGAGCCGCGTATTTACCGCAGATGGCCATGCCCTGAACCGATTCACGGCAGAAGATCAGGCGATCTGGTTTAAAGGCGGTTCTTGTCGTGTCGCCATCTTTGAACGTATATTTCTGTGAAGCTGTGGGCAGACCGTCGGCATTTGTCTTGTACCCCGCGATCCAGGTGTTGCGACCGAACGGGTTCTGGGTGTGATGTGCCACCGGTGCAAAGTTTTTGCTTGAAGATTTGACGAAATCGCCGACCCATAGCTGCGTGCCGTCGAAACTGACGAAGCTTGCTTTACTGTCTACTTCGAAGATGCGCTCGGCGGTCAGATCGATTGCCGGCACATTCAGGCTGGCAGGTATGCCTTTGCCGGCTGAAGTTGGTGCTTTGGCGCTTTTGTCGTTAAGAAAGTCGAGAATTTCTTCGAGCCGGAAACCGTAAATTTTGAAGCCGGAAGCGACCCAGACGTATTTCCCGGCGACGGTTACACCGCCGGCGTGCCCGGTATAGGGCTTATCGCTGCTCTGGTAGAGACCAAAGCGTCGTAATGGCTTGCCGGTGGCAGTTTCTACGACGACCAGCTGTGATGGTTCATCGGTATAGTCGAGTTCGGGGTAATAAGAAAGCAGAGTATAACGATATTTGCGAGGTTTGCTCTGTTCGGATGCCGGGGTTATAACCTGTTCCGGCAGATAACAGATCCCCTGGCAGACAAACTGGCGGCCGTCGTGGCCGGGGATTTTGCCGGAACTGCTGACGAATGCCGGCGGTTTATCGTCGGTCAGTGCCTGATTCAGCTTGCTGGTCAGCTTCTGGTAGCCTTTTTTCACTTTGCTGACAAACCTCTGCCAGAGGCCGGGTTTTTCGGCTTCGGTACTGCCGGCCGACCCGGATGATGTTGAAGATTGCGAAATGGTTACCGGCTGGTCGGCAAAAGGCGAAATGGCAAAAGTATCTGAAGCGAAAGAGAGAATTATCAGAACTGCGCACAGCCAGGGGCAGATTTTTTTGACAGTCATTTGTTTTCTCCGGTAGAGAGTTATTCTTAATATACCACCCCCATGGGCTTCTGGTTTTTAAAATTGCATTAACAGCTGCGCAAAAATGTTGTATCATGGCGCAAGATCAAGCCGGAGCCAATCTAAATGCGCAAACTACAGGCGTTAATTCTTTTGTGGTGCTTTTCATTTGCCTGCTTTGTCTGGGCAGGCAGCTATAAAACTCAGGCCAATCTGCGGTTTTCACATAAAACTCACGAAAAGAATTCGGTCAACTGTGCAGTCTGTCATGTAAACCGTGAAGGCAGCGAAACGGTGATGCCGGCAGTGCCGCCGGGCTGGCAGCCATTGCGGCCGACCAACATTGTTGCTTCGAGCGTCGGCGGTATTTTTTCGCAGAAAGTCGAAGTTGACGATACTTTCGGGCGTCCCGGCGAAAAACGCTGTCTTGAGTGCCACTTCAAGACTCGCGAGAAGAGCGACTGCGGCCTTTGTCATCTCGAGAAGCCCGGCGAGACAGTGCGCGCCCGCAAACGCCTCGGAAAAGATTTTGTTTTTTCCCATAAAAAGCATGAGAAGTTCGAATGCAGTCGTTGCCACCCCGGCATTACCGAATGGGAAAACCTCGATGGGCACATGATCAACGCGCAGATGGAAGACTGCCTGGTTTGTCACAACGGCAAAGATGCTCCCAAAAACTGTGTCATGTGCCATAAGCCGACGCCGTACCCCGCCGACCACACCGGCAATTATGAGAAGAAGCATGGGCTTGCCTATCGTTCTGACCCGCAGCGGTGCCGCATGTGTCACGAAGACTCTTCCTGCATCGAGTGTCATTCGCGCAAGCCCAAAGATCATACCCTTGCCTGGGTTCGCTACCGCCATGGTCTGGCGGCAAAAACCAACCCGCAGAAGTGCCAGGCCTGTCATTCTGACCCCTATGTCTGCAGGCGCTGCCACACCGACTGGTAAGGTATTGTTCACAACTTTAAACAAAGAGAGTATCATGTTACAGATAGATTTCTGTAACAAAACAGGAGGCAGCCGCGATGGACGGTCTCGAACGGATCAGGATGCAGGATCTTATTGAAAAGGTAAATGAGCAGTGTGAGAACTCTTACGAAGGCTGCGTGCAGCTTTTGTCGCGGTTGATTGCCTGCAGGTCTCTCAGCGGCCAGGAAGCTGAATGTGCCGAAGTTCTGGTCAGTTTTTTCAATAACCGTAACATCCCCTGTTTTGTCGATGCGCGCGGCAGCGTGCTTGCTGTATCGCTTCCCAGACACACTTCAGGTGAACCACCGGCTGATATGGCTGCTCAGGGAGCTGCCTGGCTCAGGGCTGAGCTCGAAAAAGCCAGAGAAAACGGCTTTAAGATTCTTGCCTTCAACGCTCACATCGATGTGGTTGGCGCCGATAACCCTGAAGAGTGGCGTGATGAGCCTTTTAAGGCTGTGCGTAAGTTCGGGCGAATTTTTGGCCGGGGTACCTGCGACATGAAGGGTGCTCTCGCGGCGATGGCAATGGCCATTTCTCTGTCGCGTGAGCTCGATCGCAATTTTGACCGCAATTGCGTGCTGCTTGGCTGCTTCTGCACAGAAGAAGAAGTCGCCGAAGGTCTCGCTTTCAAAGAGCTGCTCGAAGAATTTGCCATCAGACCCGATATGGTGCTGCTCGGTGAGCCTTCAAAAATGCAGATCGCCAGAGGCCAGCGCGGCAAGCTCGAAATGCTGGTGGAAACGGCCGGCGTGTGCGCGCACACTTCAGTGCCTGAGGCCGGCAGTAATGCAGCTTATAAGCTTGCCCGGGCTCTGCTCGCCATCGAGAATTTCGATGCCGAAGAACGCTTCAAACACGGGCTTGAACCCGAAAGTATTCTGCAGCGAACGACGATGGTCGCTTCAACCATCGAAAGCTGGCCGAAAAGCAAGAGTTTTGTGCCGAACCATGCCAGAACCCATGTTACGGCGCGTCTGGCACTCGGTGAAAACCTTCAGACAGTCGGTCGCCGCCTGATTGCCGATGAAAACTGGCCCGATGCCAATATTACCCCGATTGTATATAAAGGGGCATCATACAAAGGCAAGGAAAGCGAATGGAAAGCTGAACATCCGGCATGGGAAACCTCGACCGATCACCCATTTTTTCACCAGCTTGCAAACGCTTTTAAAGAGCTTTTTGACGCCGAGCCGGTTGACAAGATCTGGCCATTTTCGACCGACGGGGTTTACAGCGCCGGCATGGCCGGTATTCCGACTCTGGGCATTGGCCCGGGGCATGAAGAAGTTGCTCACAAAAATGATGAGTGGGTTTCGGAAGAAGAACTC
>JAKQKW010000020.1 GCA_029560455.1 Candidatus Rifleibacteriota bacterium | reverse complement strand
GGCACTCCGATCGGCAAAAAGAGCGGCGGCATCTTCACCACCATGTGCAAACAGGTTAAGATCGAATGTCTGCCTGGTAAGATTCCCGAAGTGATCAAGCTCAACATCGATGACCTCGATGCCGGCATGTCACTGCACGTTTCAGACATCAAAGCTGGCGACTTCAAGATCGTCACCAGCCCGAAAATCGCTCTTTGTCAGATTTCGCAGATCAAAGACGAAACTGAAGGCGCTGCTGCTGCAGCTCCTGGCGCTGCCCCGGCTGCTGGCGCTGCTGCTCCGGCTGCTGCTGCCGCCCCTGCCGCTGCTGCTCCCGCTGCCAAGAAGGCCAAGTAATTTTGGTTAAAGAATACTGGTTTTAACAAGACAGGCCACAATAGCCCCCGCAAGGGGGTTGTTATGGCCTTTTTATATCGACCTGATACTGGCAAACATTTTTTTCAGGAGTCAAAATAGATGAGTAGTTTCGAAATAGGTTCTCCCATCGTCCACCCAATTCATGGTGCTGGAATTCTCAAACAGATCGATAAACGACAGGTGAGAGGGAGGCTTCTGAGCTACTACATCATCGATTTCCCATACAGCGACCTCGGTCAGGTAATGGTACCAATCGATATGGCTGATAAGGTCGGGTTGCGCGTTATAAACAATCATTCAAGCATCGATGAAATATTCACCTCTCTCAGCGAAACTTTCACCGAAGAAGAAGAAGAAGAGAGCAAAAGTTTTCATCAGCGCTACCGCGATTATCTTGAAAAAATCCAGAGTGGTGACCTGATTCAGGTTGCCCGGGTTTACCGACTTTTGTGCCGACGCAGCATGATCAAACCCCTCGGAACCAAAGACAAGGCCTTGTTTGAAACGGCGCGGCAGCTTCTGATCTCAGAAATCGTCTTTTCTAAAGACGTTGTCGATTCTGAAGCCAGCGCCATGCTCGACGAAGCAATGGAAGACATGATCTTCTGACGATTTGACGCTCATCAGACAGGCTGCCGCCATGCGGCAGCCTGTTTTATTTTGTCTGCCATCCGACAATTTAGTATAATAAAAAAATGCGACCTGACAAAACAAAACAGGCACAGGGAGAGAGGCAAAATGAAGATTATCGATACACCGAAAGAAGTCTGCAGGTGTCGCGGTCAGCTGAGCTTTATAAAAGACGCTCCATATCAGGCAAAAGCAAAATTTGCTCCACAGGATCAGATCTGGCAGTGCCGAGTCTGCGGTCGTTATTATCTTAAAACCTGGCGATCGGCCAACATCGACTACTATACAGAGGAAGCGGATTATGATGCTTTTTTTGATGAAATAACCACCGATCACCATCTTTGCATTCTCTGTAATGGCACCAGAGAAAAAGCCTTTCCGGTATTCAGCGGCCAACCGGTCTGCAAAAAATGTTACTTTCTGCAGGAGTGGTCTGACCGTTTTAAATCTGGTCGCGAAAAAACTTCGCAGCCAACCGACGCTGAAATGACCGAATTTCTCGATGGAGAGTATGCTTTTGAAGCAAAACTCTCAATCAGGTCGGCTGAAATATTGCGGCCTTTCGCAGAGCGCGGTTTTTCGCTTGCCGAAATACATCTGGGTGAGCTTCTTGAAACGGGCCCTGAAGGTTTGAGAGACCGCCAGGCAGCGGCAACATATTACCAGAAGGCTGTTGACAAATGTGTTCCGCGCGCCTTTTATCTGCTTGGCAGAATTTTTCAATCTGACGAGACTTCTTCTGACAGCCTGAAAAATGCCTACAAATTTTTCAATCTCGGGGCTTACTTCGGTGATACCGACTGCCCTCCTGCCCGCGAAAAAACGGCTGCAAAGCTGCCACTGGCGGATATTATCAGCGCTCAACAGGAATCGGCCCAGACACTGCACAACTGCTGGCCGGCCAGAGATTGCCGACAGAAAATTCTGACCAACCTGAGAAATACTTCGGGCCAGATGGAAGGGGAACTGCGTTATGCAGAAATGCTTGAAGGCACAGGTTTTCAGCAGTTTCTTCTCGACTACCACGAATCAGAAAATATCTTAAGAAAGCTGGCAGAAGACGATTTTTCGCCAGCACAGTATGAGCTTGCGAAAAGATTGCGCGAGGGTAAAACTGTACCTTCTGATTTAGAGTTCGCGGACAACCTTCTGAAGAAGGCAATTTCGCGTAATCATCTTCAGGCAATCGAATATGCCTGGAACGAAAAGGCGGCCGGCAGACCGACCGATATAGAACTGGACTGGTTGACGACCAGATTCATGGGCCTCATTGATTCGGGCAACACTGCGGCAATATTCATCTGGGGATCAATTAACCACCAGGCCCGGGGAATTGCAGAAAACCCTGAAGAGGCCTGGAAATGGCTCAACATTGCCCAGTTTTCCGGCGTACGGCTTTCTGCCCCAAATCCGCTTGCCTGTCTCGAAGCCAAAATGACAGCTGAGAAATGTTACCAGCTGTTCAAAGAAACCGTCAGATGGCTGGAAATACATCATTCCCAGCTCGCAAAGTGGTCTCAGCTGCAGATATTATTCCGAAGCAGATTAACTGAAAAACGTCCGGAAAAATGGTACGAGCTGGGAATGCTTTTTAAAAGCGGCGCTGAAGGCTTTCTTCGTGCGCCGGTGCTTGCCTGCGGCTGCTTCAAACTGGCAGCCCAGAATGGCAATTCTGAAGCCGCCAAAGAGATCGAAAGTCTGAAAAGACTGGTTCCGGAATGGCTGATAGAAAAATCTCAGCACGCCGCAATGCTGATGGAAAAAACCGGTTATTTACCCTCGTCTGATGATTAGAACTGCACCAAAACGACTGCTACCAATTTAACAAGGCGGGGTATCAAAACCAATCGACATGGAGTGAAGATTTATTTCAGGAATTAACAGGAATCTGCCGAATCCTATTAAAGAGAAGGCAAACAATGAAAAGAAGATTCCTGTTAACTGCAGTTGCTATTCTGGCACTGTTTCTGCCCGGCACCAAGGCGTTTCTAGCCAGCGGCAGAAACGGAACCCTGATGCACGGTGCAATGGCCCCCGTCGATGGCCGCAAAGGCGAGGTCAATTTTTATTCGCTGCTGAACAATTCTGGCCGCGAATATCAGTCATGGGTTCGTGACGGCAGAAGCTATCTCAACCGCCGCGAGTATGAACAGGCAATCTGGGCTTTCAGAAAAGCAATCGAGCTACGCCCGGCCGCCGAAGAAGCAAGATTTCTGCTTGGGTGCGCTTACGAAAAACGTGGACTTGAGGGTCTGCCTGGCGACCAGACTGACTGGGATCATCTTGCTGCAAGAGAGTATATTGCTGCCGTCGAGCTTGCCGATCATCTTCCTGCACGCTTCAATCTGGCGATTCTGCACCGCCGGCATGGGCGTTTCGAAGAGGCACGGCGGCATCTTGAGCATATTCTTCTGATCAAGGATTCGGGAGCGATCGGCCGCAAAGCTTCTCAGGAGCTCGGTGCCCTGTTTCATCAGGATGTCAGGCCAAGAGGTATTTCAAGCAAAGTGAGGGACCTGACCTCACGATGATCAATAAAAAATTCATTAAAAAGGGTTTTTTAACGCTTTCTGTATGTCTTGCCGGGCTTTCTATAAGCAGTTTAAACACTTCGGCAAGCAACGATGGGGTTGAAGAGCGACTTTTCAAGAACATCGAAATTGCCGCGCAAAAGGGCCAGCTGAGCACCGCCAAAGAAGACATTCAACGTGTTCTAAGGCTCAATCCAAAGCATGCCGGCGCGATTTTTTTCGCTGGCCAGTATTCTTTCGATGCAGGCAATTTTGAAAATGCAGCCAAATTTCTCAACCGCGTCGTGAATCACCCCAAATACGGAACAAAAGCAAGTCGAATGCTTGCCGAAATGCGCTTAAATAGCTTCAGAGGCAAGTTCAAGGAAACACTCGAAGTTTATCTCGCTGGTGAATCTTTCTCACAGGCTTTTCAACTTTGTGAAGAAGCGCTTGAGGCAATGCCCGACAACAAAGAAATACTTTATAAAGCCACTTATATCTCGTGCATGCTTGGCAGGCAGGAACAGGCTGAGCGCTTTCTTGCCGGCTACGGAAAAGCTGCCGGAACTGGCGCAGCCTATGCCGAACTTCAGGCTTTTGTCAGCGCCTGGTTTGGTGATGGCTATGACCCGGAAACGGTTCTCGATCAATTGCTGACCATTACCAGCCGTGACCTGTTGACCCCACCGGTCAGAAAAAGAATCAAGGACCTCATCGTCAAGACAAGAGCTGCCGAAAAGTTCGAAGCTTTCATCAAAAGGGAAAAACAGGTGCCTGGCGCCGACACCGGGGCTCTTGAACGCGAATTTATAAGTTTTCTCATTGAGAACAAGCAGTATGAGAAGGCTATGGAACATGTTAACCGGCGCCCAATCGATTCAATTGACGACAACCTGCTTTATATAAAAATTCTGGCTCTTACCGGGCAGGAAAAAAAGGCAATGAGCAATGCCAGACACCTTATATCTGCCGCTCAGACTGATCTGCGCACCTATCAGGCATGGCTTGAAGCCTGGATGGCTTATGTTGAAAAAACCCAGCAACCACCAGATGGCGAAGATGAAGGTGGCAAAAACTTTATTGAAATGGCAGACGAGATTCTTGCCCGTCTGAAGCCAGACAAACTTGTTACCTCGAACTCCGAACTGCTGATCAACCTTTTGCGTCTGGCAGTCATGATCGACAACAGCGAGCACATTAAATTGATAAAGCCTGAGGCACTGCGCATTCCCTACAATTTTGAGCTTTCGGCGCTTTTAATCAAGACATGCGACGAACTGTTGATCTTCAACAAGCCGGAACTGGCAGTTGAACTGCTTGAAAGTGCAAGAAATCAGCTGCCCGAGAACCATAATCTGCACATCAAGCTGGCTGAGATCTACCTTTCGGCCGACCCGGCCGTCGGCGCCAAAATTCTTGAAGGGGTTCTTCTTGAAAAACCTGATCTGATGAGGGCATTTCTGCTGTGGGCAGACTGCATGAATCTGTCAGGGCAGGCTGCAAAAGCCGAAGAGGAAATTCTCAAGCGCCTCGCCGACAAAACGATAAGTGAGGTGGCCAGAAGACAGCTCAACGCCAAACTTGAAGTGCTGCGCATGCAGAACTTCATATCAGACTCAGGTTCACAGACAGTCGCCAGCGAGACAGAACCAGCAGACGGCGCAGCGCCTGATTCTGATTCAACGGCAGACCAGGATGAAATTAATGACCCGACAGTTCCTAAGCGTGACCTGTCGCCTCTCGAACCAACAGAGGAGGAACTTCAGCAACCCGAAGACGAAGACTGAAACGCAAATCATCTTTCAAAATATTTCCTGACCATCAATTATGAGATTATAAGCCCACAAGGAGACAATATGCTGATAGAAATCTTTACTAATGGCAAAGTGATGATCGACGGCGAGGACGCCGGCAAAAACTACCGGGCCGAGGACGCCCTGTTCGACTACCTTACCAATCCATCTGGTTTCACCTCTGCCAGAAACAACAAAAAGAAAAAGTCTGCCTGAACAAGCATTAAAAGTCTTCTAAAAAGCTCTGGCCGCCGGAATGAACCGGCGGCCAGAGCTTTTTATACATCCTGAGAGAATCAGCGATTTTCCAGTTTGTTAACCACGTATTTGTAAAGGAGTTCCCAGGTTTCGTTGCCTTTTATGAGGTCCTGGACACGGTTGAAATATTCGAGTCCCTCGGCATCGCGGCCAAGCTTTTCAAGCAATTCACCCTTGGTGCAGAGAGCCGGCGGGTAGTTGGGTTCGGCTTCAAGAACCTTTTCGATTTCGGCCATCGCCTCTTCGTAGCGACCCAATTGCAGAAGAGCATCGCAATAGTTGTTGCGGGCCTTTGAGTCATTCGGCCTATGTTTCAAAGTTTCAGCCCATTCAATTGCCGCAACCTGGTAATCGCCACTGTCATAGCTTGAATTGGCCAGATTGTAGTGATAATCGGGGTCATCAGGCTCAAGATCTAGAGCAGCCCTGAACTCGGCGATTGCTTCTTCGAACTGATTCGTCTGATGGTATGAGAGACCAAGATAATTGTGGGTATCAGCCGCTTCAGGGTTAATTCTGGAAGCTTCCTGGAGAGCTTTTATCGCTTCGCGCATGAAGCCCTTCTGATAATGATGATAGCCAATGTTAAAATAAGCATGATCAAAATCAGGGCGGATCTTGATAGCTTCATGCCAGTAATGAACAGCTTTTTCGTGCTGTTCCATTTTATAATAGGTATTGCCAAGGTTATACAGGGCCTTGTAATACTCAGGGTTAGCACGCAATGCAGCTTCATACTGCTCGATGGCCAGGTCATACTGATCGTTTCTGAAATACAGGTTCCCGAGTTCTTTGAGCAGCTCGGGGTTATTCGGGTCGGCCTTCACCTTTTCCAGGAGTTGTTCAATTGTTTTGTCCATGAATTATTCCAGACGTGTTTTATGATTTCCCGTGCGGGATAAAGTTATGCTCAATTTTCTGCAGGCCGCTATGATTTTACTTGTGCAGAAATCGCCACAGCAGTTATTCTAAACCAAACAATTTTCTTGTGCAAGGTGTAAGTCCAATTATGAGCTTTTTTAACGAGGTTCGCAAAATGCAGAGGAAACAAAGAACAACCTGGCGCCTGCTGCTGCCGATATTACTTTTGATCGTGTTCAGTCAAACCGCCTCAGCCGAAATGGTGTTGAAGATCTGGGATTTTCCGCGCTGGCTCGAGCCTGGAGAAAAAACCGACCGTTTCACCTGGATGAACCGCAAAATTGCTGAATTCGAGCAGCAGAACCCAGGTGTTCGCGTTGAACTGACCAAACTCACCTGGCAGCGCGGGCACGAGAAGCTTAAAATCGCCGCGATCAGCGGCAATAATCCCGATGTGGCGCCCGGCACCGTGCCGCTGCTCTACATCAGAGAAAACCTGATCGAACCGGTAGATGAGTATCTGACGCCCGAAGACCGCAGTGATTATTTTCCGGGCGCCATCAATGCTTTCAATGTAAAAGGTAAGACTTATGGCTGGCCCTGGTATATGGGTGGTCAACTGCTATATGTCAACAACGAAATTTTTGCTTCGGCCGGCGTGGCATTGCCTGCCGAAGGCCGCTGGACAACAGAAGAATTTGTCAGCACACTGCAGCAGATCAAAAAATATCAGAGCGGACAGCATGGATATTACCCGCTCGGAGTTTATTTTCAGAAAGACGAAACAGCCAACCTGCCTTTTTTGATGGCTTTTGGCGGGCGACTGGTAAATGACGAAGGCCAGTTCTGTGCCGATTCAGAAGATTTTCTACGCGGCCTGAGCTGGATCAACGAACTGAAAAAACAACAGCTGATACCGACCGACAGTGGTGGACGCACCGCCAACGACATCTGGACAGCTTTCGGCCGCGAACGCCGGGTAGCAGTTGGCGCGTTCGGTCTCTGGGGCATTGACGCGCTGAAAAAGAAATTTCCGATGAATTTTTCGGTGGTGCATTTTCCGACCGGCACCAACAGCAAAAATGGTGCATTTCTCGGTACTTCGGGGCTTTATGTATTCAAGCACCCTGACCGTGAAAGGGTGAAGATGTCCATGAAGCTGGCGAAATTTCTGACCAGTGGGGACAATCAGAAAGATTTGCTGCATTACACCCAGTTCCCGACCCGCTCCAGCGCGGGCAATATTTATGCCGACGACCCGCACATGACCGCCGCCTGGAAGATCCTGCAGGAAGGGCAATCAACCTATGCCGACAGCCGCTGGCCGCAGGTCGACGAAGAACTGCAGTCTTCGCTGCAGCAGGCGCTTCTCGAAAAACTGCCGGCAGACAAGGCCATGCAGGCGGTCGCCGAAAGGGCCAACCGCATTCTTTCGGTTGAAAGCGGCTCAATGAAAGACGACATCAACCAGAGCAGCCTGTTTGCCAAAACCGTCGCTGCCATCTCGGTTCTGGCACTTATCTTCGCCCTGATTTCTCGACAGGCGCATCTGATCATGGTGATTCCGGCGGTCAGCATCACAGGTTTGTTTCTGTTCTATCCGCTGGCTGACGCGCTTCTGTTGGCTTTCCGTGATTACCGCATCGGTGAGGTCGGCGGTTATACGATCGAGAATTTTGTCAGGGCCATCAATGATCCCAAATTTGTCAAAGCCGGCTGGAATACCCTTATTTACAGTCTGGTCGTGGTTCCGGCCAATGTTTTTACCGCGCTGGTAGTTGCAAGTCTGATCTATGGCATGAAAGGCTGGCTGAAGAATTTTTTCAGAGCTGCTTACTATCTGCCGGGTGTTGCATCAGTCGTCGTTCTCACGATGGTCTGGCGCTGGATCTTCAATACCGAAGTCGGTCTGTGCAACACAACACTGCGCTGGCTCGGCATGGCGCCGATTGGCTGGCTAACCGACCCCGATATTGCCTTCTGGTCGGTTATCATTTCGGGCATTCTCAAATCGCCGGGCGGCTCGATGCTGATCTATCTGGCTTCGATGGCCAATATTCCGCAGTCGCTGTATGAATCAGCAGATATCGAAGGCGCCGGACCGCTGCGCAAATGGTGGCACATCACGGTTCCGCTTCTCAGCGGCACCACCACCTTTCTGATGATAACCGGTGCCATCGCGGCACTGCAGGTTTTTGCCCAGGTTCTCATGCTGACCGACGGCGGCCCCGGCATTTCGACGCAGGTAGTCGTTTATCGCGTCTATACTTCGGCTTTCCGGGATTTTGACTTCGGGTTGTCATCGGCCATGGCGCTGATACTCTTCATTGCCATCATGGTGATCACCATCGCCCAGAAGTATCTGGCAAAGCAGGATGTGGAGTATTTAGCATGAACAGACACATTGCCAATCAGATTTCTCTGTTTTTTCTGGCAGTCGGGCTGATTCTTACCGGTGGCCCCCTTGTCTGGATGCTGATCACCGCGTTCACTTCACCCGAAGCGCTGGCCGCCACCCCACCCCGCTACGGCGAATGGTCACTCGAAAACTTCAAGGTTCTGCTCGCCGCCGGCAACATTGCCCGCTGGAGCATCAACTCGTTTGTCGTTTCAGCTGCGGTTACCATTGCCCAGACCATTTTCAACGCCCTCGCGGCGTTTGGCTTTGCCGCCGGCCGATTTAAGGGCCGCGAAGCGATTTTTATGGTTCTGCTGGCCGCGATGATGGTTCCTGGGCAGATCGTCATGCTGCCCCTTTTTCTGTTCATGGCCAAATGGGGCATGATCGACAGTCTCTGGTCGGTCATTCTGCCGGCAATTGCCTCACCTTTCGGAGTCTACATGGTCAGGCAGTATATGGATTCAATCCCGATTCAGATGTCAGAAGCCGCCCAAATCGATGGCGCCAGCCATTATCAGGTTTTCCGGCACATCTATTTTCCGCTGTCGATGCCGATTCTTGCGACTTCGGGCATTTTTACGTTCATCACCCAGTGGAACGCCTTTCTCTGGCCATTGATCACACTCAATAGCGAGCGATATTACACTCTGACCGTCGGTCTGTCGACGCTGCAGGATCAGCAGATGATGGATTTCGGCCTGTTGATGGCCGGTGCCACCCTGGCGGCAGTGCCGATGGTAGCGGTGTTCATGTTCTTCTCGCGCTATATGCTCGAGGGCATGCGCAAAGGAGCCATTCAGTGAGCAGACTGACCATCA
>JAKQKW010000018.1 GCA_029560455.1 Candidatus Rifleibacteriota bacterium | reverse complement strand
AAAAAGCTGAATCAGAATCGTACCAGTCTTGGCCTTTTCAATATCAACATCGGTATCGGTATCAGCACAGGTACCGTTCTGCTTGGCGATGTCGGCAGTTCCCGCCGCAAAGACCTGACGGTCATCGGCGACGAAGTCAATCTCGCTTCTCGCCTTGAGAGCGCTTCAAAGAAAGGTCGCCATTCAAAAATCATCTTTTCTGGCGCTACCCATAACCTTGTCAGTCACCTTGTTGAGGCCGAGGAAATGCCGTTCACCGAAATCCGTGGCAAACAGCAGGCAGTCAAAATTTTCGAGCTGATAAAACTCAAGAGCGAAAACGCCTGAAGCGTTCTTCAGCAGCTTCGGCAGACCCAACAACCTTGCAGGGGGCTCGATGGCCGCGATAATTGTCAGACGCTGTCTTTGACCCAGACGAAGCCCGATGGCAGTGCTTCGCCGACAATTTCGGTGAGTTCTTTTTCTTCAAGACGTGCGGCTTTCAGCAGTGGCTGAATAAAGGCTTTTTTGCGCAACTTCTTTTTAAAAACCTCGAGAATATTTTTGCGCAGCAGATCATCTATCTGAACCAGCCGGTCGCCGGTTTTTCGGCCGATTTCGCGCAGGGCGGTGTCGAGATATGAATTGCCTGGAATTGCCTTTTTCAGCAGCTGTTCTGCCCAGGCATTGGCAACCGACTGCGAAACCATCGCCGTATCAGGGGCATAGGCAAGTTCTCGTGCTCCGAGGCGGGCCAGAGCCGAAAGTGCGACTGCGTCGACGCCGTAACTTGGCGGTGCCTTGATGATCCACCAGCCGATGCGTTCTTTTTCGGCAACCGAAAGCCGTTCAAGATGCCCAAGCAGTCGCCAGAGCTGGTTGCGCTCATGCTGGCCGATCTCTCGGTCACGCTTTTCGCGGCGTTTTGTCTGAAACAGAACCGGTTCAAGGCGGTTTTTGAGCGCTTCCTGGCGTTCGAGCGACAGGCCGGGCGCGATGCGTTTCCACATTATCCACCAGTCTGACCAGAATTCGGCGTTGCTGAAGTCATACTGATCATCGATCATTTTCCAGACGCGGTCGACACGGTCGACGTCGCCCGCGACTCCGAAACCGGGCCGCAGACAAAACCCGAGCAATCTGAACCAGATCACCAGCGAACTCTGGCTTTTTCTGAATTCTTTTTCGTGCTCGATGAACAGGTCGAAGAGCTGGCGCAGCATTTCTGCATCCCAGTTGGTGCGTGGCGAACCAATAATGCCTTCAAGTTCTTTGAATACAGCATTGAACTCGATTTTGCCGGCAAAAGCCTGGTCGAGCAGCTGGTCGATCTTTTTCAGCTGCGTGCTGGTGAGCGGTACACGCCGCTTTGCCGGGGCTTCAGCTGCGCCCTTGCCGGCTTTTTCGCTTTCGCCGAGATCGAAGCGCAGTTCCTGTGAAAAACTGCCGTCGATTTCTTCGCAGAACATCTGCAGATAGCCGGTTTCACGCAGTCTGACCCTGATTTCGACCTGTTTTTCGCCTTTGCTGGTGCGGGCCTTGAGAATACAGGGCGGCAGCGGCAGGTAACGTTTTGAGTTGAACTTGATCAGGCGGCCGCTTTCTTCTGCTTTTGGCGGTGCCGGCGTGTAGAAAAGATAAAAGGCCGAGTCGCGGCTGAGGTCTATGCCGAGTGTTTTGCCAGCCATGTGGTAATCTTTTTCGGCCTCAGAACCCTTTGGCAGAATGCACATCAGCTGTTCTGGCACGTGTCGCGAGTTCGTCGATGATTTTGCGGTGCCGATGCCGAGATAAACAGAGACCGGGTTGCCACTCTGAATGCGCTGCCCGAGGCCGAGGGTCACAAGACCGTAGTAGGCAGCACCTGCAGCAACGGCGAGCGTCGGGTGCGGGTTTTCGAGAATCTTGGGTTCAGCGCCACGCCACAATGTCAGCACTTCAAACAGGCGGTTACGCAGGCAGTCAGCTTTCATCGTGCCGCCGTTGAAGAGTATGGCATCGGGCCTGACATCATTTTCGCGCAGAAAGGCTGCCAGGTGGCGGGTTACTGCCGCATCGCGGGTAAAGGGCAGGCCCGCTTCAGAAAGCCCGAGGGTGTTGTCTTCGTCAGGCATTTCATCAGCTTCGACGAGCGGAAAAAAGCCGTCAACAAGCGTTTTTTTGATTTCTTCGCTGTTGAGGCCAATTTTTGCAGCACCAGCAAGCACTTTGCTGCCTGAGCCGGCCAGACTGAAATTAACCGTGCCGGAAACCTCATCAGACAATACCTGCTCTTTGACTGTATGGCTCTGGGTGAGCAGCGAGAGCCATTGCTTGCCGGCCAGTTTGCGGCCGCGGTGTTTGAATTCGGCTTCGACTTTGCGTGCCAGCGCCAGATCCAGGTTGTCGCCGCCGATCAGCAGATGCGGGCCAACTGCCAGTCGCGAAAATTCGGGGTAGTCTTTGTCTGTCGACCAGTTGATTCTGATCAGGCTGAAGTCAGTGGTGCCGCCGCCGATATCGATGACGAGAATCGTATCGACACCCTTAAGCTCGGCGACCATGGTTTTGGGGTTACGCTGCAGATAATCATAGAAGGCGGCCTGTGGTTCTTCGATCAGAGAAACGGCTTTGATACCGGCCCGTTCGATGGCTTCAAGCGTCAGGTTGCGTGCTGATGGGTCAAAGGAAGCCGGCACCGTGACAATGACCTTCTGGCGCAGAAAGGCGAAAGATTCATTCTGGGCGCCGATGGTGGCATCCCAGAGATGGATCATGTATTTGAGATATTCGGTGGCGGCCTGCACCGGCGAAATTTTCTGCTCGGCAATTTCGCTCTGCCACGGCAGAATTGGCGCCTGCCGTTCGGCACGCGGGTGGCACAGCCATGATTTGCTGCTGTGCACGAAGCGCCCGGGTATTTCGAAGCCAAGCTCTTTTGCATAGGCGCCGATGATAAAGCTTTCCTGGGTCATCCAGGCCGGGCGGTTGACCTCACGCCCTTCTTCGCTGAGATAGATCACCGAAGGCAGAGTTGGCAGGTTCTCGACCATACCGCCACTTACCAGCTGCGTGATTTCGAGATTACGAACCTTGAGATTCTTGTCTTCAAGATCGACATAAGAAAGGGCGCACTGGGTGGTTCCGAGGTCGATGCCGATGATAAAGCGAGAATCAGCTGCGTTGGCTCTGCTCATTACTTCATTGCGTCTCTGACGTTGAATTCAAGCTTCCAGCGATGATCGCCACGTTTCGCCAGGCAGTAAACCTCAAGGGTGCCGATTTCGGTGACGGCAACCTGCAACCCGACGTCGACGAGGTCGCCGGCTTTCATGCCTTCGTAAGCCGGCAGTTCGACCTGCAGAGAACTTGTGTCTTCAAAGGTTTCGTCGATTTCGTCGACCATCTGGGCAAACTCGTCTTCACGGCGGCAGTTCGATTTGAAGAACTTGAATTCGGCAGTTTTGCCGATTACCAGGCCAAAAGTGCGGCCGGGAACATCGGAAACAGTTCCTTCTTCGGTGCCCTGTTTTGCGACACAGAGAGCTTTGAGCGGTGGCTTGAAGCCCGGAACCGCCGGCAGCGAAGACTCGATGCCGAGGTAGTAGGCCTGTGAAACGCCGCCCCTGATTCTGATTCCTTTGCCTTCACGGGCGATACCGTAATAGGCGGCGCCGCGGGCAACTGCCTGCGACAGTTCGATGCCTTCGAGAACTCTTATGCTTTCTTTTCCGGCGGCTTCAAGCCATTTGTTGATGACCTCGATCAGCCGGTTTCTGAAAATTTCTGACCGGAAAACGCCACCGTTGAAAAGAATTGCCTTCGGAAAACCATACTGTCGGTCAGTAGAATTCTGGCTGCGCAAAAATCTGGCCAGATGCCGGGTAATTGCGGGGTCGGCGGCGTACATCAGACTGATTTCTCTCACGCCGCCGGAAGTATCTTCGACCGGGTCGTCATTCATGTCGCAGACCGGGAAAAAGCCGTCAACAAGCGTCTGCTCGATATCACTGCGTTCGATCGTCGTTTTCATTGAACCGCCGATTACGCTGCTGCCGCGGCCCGAAATAACGATCGGCACCGAATCTTTTGACGGGTCAGACAGCAGAGTTTCTTTGGCTTTGCGGCACTGGTGGCTGAGTTGAACCGTCTGCCACTGGCTGATTTTTTTGTTGCTTTCTTCAAGTTTGCGGCGGGCAACGTAAGCGAGGGTGAGATCCATATTGTCGCCGCCGAGCAGAATGTGGTTACCTACAGCGACGCGTTCGAGCGACAGATCGCCGCCGGCTTCGCTGATTTCGATAAGGCTGAAGTCGCTGGTACCGCCGCCAACGTCGACGACAAGAACCACGTCACCTTTTTTAACCTGCTGCCGCCAGGGTTTATCGCTCTGTGAAATCCAGGAATAAAAAGCGGCCTGAGGTTCTTCGAGCAGAGTGATGGTCGGCAGGCCGGCCATACGGGCTGCTTCGACGATCAGATCGCGGGCGGCGGCGTCGAATGACGCCGGAATCGTTACGACTACCTTCTGGTCTTCAAGCTTTTCTTTGGCGAATTCTTCAGCCCAGGCATGCCTGACGTGGCGCAAAAATATGGCCATGGCGGCGAGCGGTGAAATCTTCGCATTTTCTTCGGGCGAGTTCCAGGGCAGAACTGGCTGAGTGCGGTCGATGCGCGGGTTGCACAGCCATGATTTTGCTGATGAAATCAGACGGTCAGGCACTTCAGCGCCACGCTCGCGGGCATAATCGCCGACGATATACTGTGAATCGTCTTCCCAGGTGAGAACCGGCTTTTCTTTAAGTCTTTCGAAGATGAAAGAGGGCAGCACTTCAAGCTTTTCGACAGCACCTTTGGCCAGTTCCTGAACGATCGGCAGCAGGCTGATCTGAACCGGTTCTTCGCCGTCAACGGCCGCAAGTGGAGCGTAGCTGAGAACAATATTGGTGGTTCCGAGGTCGATGCCGACGATGTATTTAGCTTTTGCCATAATTCTGTTCTCCTCAGCTGATTTCGATTTCGGCCGGGGCGATGACGTTGCCTTTCCAGCCGTCGACCAGTTCCGGCAGGTTGCATTCCTTGAGGCGCCAGCCACGGTGTATCAGTTCGCCCTTGTATGGGCCGGCTGCGGGCACTCGACCCGAAAGCTTGACCGCTTCGGGGTCGACTTCGTCGAGGGTGACGACAGAACCTTCTTCTTCGTTGAGAACGCGTTCGAGAATCAGGCGGTCTTCGAGAAGTCTGCGACAGCCTTCGTGAATTGGCCTGATAGCGCCGCCGAGTGTTTCGTCATCGAGGCCTGAGATATCTTCGCTGAGCAGGTCGATGAGGCGGCCTTCTTTCTGGAAAAGGTAAAGAATCTGGTAGGCCGCTGGCGGAATCGCTTCTCTGCCGCCCTTGAGATTTGCCTGAGCAGATTTGAGATCGGCGGTAAGCGCCTCGATCTGTTTGCGACATTCGGCAACCTCTTCAGTTTTTCTGGTCAGATCGGTCTGAGCATTTTTAAGCTGTGCTGTAGCCCGGTCAGCCTCTTTTTTGGTCGTCTTCATGTCGTTTTCGAAACTTTCGATTTTGCTGCTGAGAACCGCAGCCTCGGCCTTGATACGCTTTGCTTCGTCAGTGGCGGCAAGCAGTTCGCTGTTGATTTTCTGCAGATTGGCTTCAGCTTGAGTTTTTGCCGATTCGGCATTTTTCAGCCCGGCTTCAAGGTCTTTGACGCGCTGATTTGCGGCTTCGAGTTCTTTGCTGTCTACCGCGCTGGCGGCTAAAGCTTCGACTCTGGTTTTAAGCCCTGAATTTTCATCGGTCAGATCAGTTATCTGGCGCTTAAAAAGCGCTGTGGCCGTTTCGCTTTCGGCGAGGCGGCTCTGCAGTTGCTTAATTTCTTCAAGCTGCTTTGGGTCGGGCTGGATAACCGGTGGCGCTGCGACGGTGTCTGCAATGGCCGGTTGCCGGCGCTCGAAAAGAACCGCGAGAGAGAGAATCAGAACCAGAAAAATAAAAACACCGAGACCGGCAAGGGCAGGCATCTGCATGGTTTCTGGAACCAGTGCCTTGAGATTATCGATCGCCGGTTGCAGATCTTTGAAATTAGGGGAAGCTTCGCGCTGGTGCAGATAAACGGTGCCCCCGCTCAGGGCGAGCAGAGCTATCAAAGTCAGAAAAGCTGCAGCTTTCTTCATTCAGAACCTCACAACAAGTATTAAAGGTATTACTTCAAAGCCGAATTATACTAGATTTTTTGCCCTTCTGCCATTGCTATATAAATTTGCGGGCAGATTGTCAGGGTTCGTTGAAAAGTTCGGCGGGAGTTTTTCCGGCGTTGTCACGGGTCGTGTCGCTGGCATCAAGTTCGAGAAGATAGATATAGACCTTGCGGTGCTTTGCGGCGGCGGCGTCATGCAGCGGTGTCGAGCCGCGAAAGTCGACTGCCTGAAGATTGGCGCCGGCGCCATGCAGGATTTTGATCACGTCGAGGTGACCGGCGGCTGCGGCATAATGCATCGGAGTGCGCATGAATTCATTGGTGCAATTTATGTTGGCGCCGAGTTCGACAAGCAGCTTGACCGTTTCGGGGTTTCCGGTGGCTGCGGCTGTGTGCAGAGGTTTTTCAGAAAGGTTTTTCTCGCGAAATTCAAGCTGTTTGGGGTCCTTGGCAAGTATTTCTCTGATGTCTTCGAGCGCACCATCTTTGACCGCCTTGAAAATGCTGGTTTCGCGGCCGCGCAGGTAAAATTTGCGCGGCGTGGTACCAAAACGGCCGGTACGTTTCAAGAAGGTCAGACGTTCTTTGTCGCCCTGCAGGCGGGCATGAACTACGGCGGTGTGCCCGGCGTTGTTGGTCGCATTTATGTCAGCC
>JAKQKW010000017.1 GCA_029560455.1 Candidatus Rifleibacteriota bacterium | reverse complement strand
TCGAGCAGATTCAAAAAGTGAATTACCGGTTTTTCGGCTCGATGTTCGTTCGTAATTATCGGGGTAAGTTCCTGTCTCAGGCTTTCAAGTGGCGCCAGAACCGGGAAAAATCGCTGCCGGCCGCCGTGGGCAATTTCTTTGAGAGCTTCTCTGGCTGCATCTTCATGCCCGGGGCGTTTGCCGGACAGGATCATGAAAGCCCCTGCCTGCTGGCCTGAAAAGCTCAGGAAATCCCAGATCAGATGCCGGCGCTGGCCGTTGTAAACCACGTCGATATTGCGGCCGAAGCGATTGCTCAACAGCATTTTTCCGCTGACTCGTTCTCCGAAAAGGCTTGCCAGGCGGTTATCGATTTTAAGCTGTTCGGCCGGGCTGATGCTGCCCCATTTGCGCAGATTGTTGGCAATCAGCGCCATGAAAGCACTGTTGGTGCGCTCAAGTCCCTCGCCGACAAGTGCCCGACTCGAAGCTGGTGTGAATTTAAAGACATAAAATATCGAGTCAGCTGATAACCAGCCTTGTGGCAGGTTTTTAAGCAGGGTTTTTCTAACCAGTGCCCCGTTTTCGGTAAAAGGGTCGGCATTTCTGCTCAACTCGCTTTGTGCACGTAAAATACATCTGTTCAGCTGTATTTCGGTCGGGCAGTTGGCTTTGTATTGCTGGGCCAGTGCAGCGGATTCTTCTTCGGCAGTAACGATAAACTGGCTGTCGACAAGTTCTTTCTGGTAGTTGTCCCAGTAAATAGTGCCCGGCAGCAGAAACAGAGAGAACAAGAACGCCGCTGTCAGAAAGATGTCTGATTTTCTGTTCAATTTGGTTTTCTATGAAGATTTGTCTGCAAAATGACATTTTTTGAAGCCCAGATTGTGTTAATATCTGGTGATTCAGTAACTTGTCCTGATCAGGATACCAGCCGGCAAGGTGATGTTGCTAATGAATTATAACAGAATATTTTCGCTGTTGATTTTTCTTGTCTATGTCGGGCTTGCCATAAGGCTAAGGGAAGTCACTCTCCTGTTATTACCGTTGCTCGGTCTGTTTTTTATCTGGTTTCCCTCGCTGGCAAAGTTTTTTGACATCCTCGGTGCCGGAATGTCGCGCCGAACCGCGCCAATGGACCCGAACACGCCTTCCTGCGTCTTTGTGCTGATCGGCTGGGGAATACTTCTTACCCCTGCTTTAATCGGCATCGTCGCCAGACTGGCCAGTATGTAGTCGCGCTAAAAGTTGCCTTACCTCATATGTTGTGCTAAGCTGAAACCTGTTGCTGCACCCATAGCTCAGCTGGATAGAGTGTCTGCCTCCGGAGCAGAAGGTCACAGGTTCGAATCCTGTTGGGTGCG
>JAKQKW010000001.1 GCA_029560455.1 Candidatus Rifleibacteriota bacterium | reverse complement strand
CCAATTTTGGGATCGGTGGTGATAACCTCTTTGAGAGAAGAATGGTCATCGGCCGGAACAGAAACAACCGAAGATTCATCGAGAGCAAAAACCGAAAATAACTGCGGCTTGCCGGTCAGGGCTTCAATTTCGCCGAAGAGTTCCTGGTGTGAGACGATACCGATAAGGTCGGCCTCGTTCAACATATGTTTAACGCCAAGTTCCTGTACTGATTTTTTCGAGTACACCTTGGCAAAACGACCTGAGGTAACCTTGAAGAACGAAGGGATTACCTGACCCTGAAGAAAGACATGGTCGCCAGGGGAAAACGAACTGGACGTGGACTTTGGAACCATAAGAAACCCCACATAATGTACAACTCTGCAAATTTCAACTTATAGCATTGAGTAGACTGATTATACGACTTTTTTTGCAGAAAGTTTTACAATTGTAAAAAAGTTTTAGATTTTTTTACTTTTTTTCAGCGGACAATATTCCGTTACGTTCAAGCAGAGAACCATCAGCACGAAGAAGGTCTATAATTGATGCCGTGTAACCTACTGCGGCTCTCGCCTCTGCGATACGGGCGGCAGTCAGGTCTCTCTGGGCTTGAGCAACCTGAAAGGCAGTGGTTTTGCCAACGTTGAACTTTACCTCTTCGACGCGCAGCTTTTCGAGCTGTTTCTGGGAAGTGGCGGCGGTAGCTGTCAGCTGCTGCAAAGTTCGTTCTACTTCGAGATAAGCCTTGATAACATCCTCTTTGACCAGCTGTTCAAGGTTATTGAGAGCTTCGCGGCGCATTGCGGCGCTGGCCTTCGCACGGGTCGCTTCAGCTCTGGCTGCTCTCCGGCCGCGTGTAAGGTCGTAGGTGAAGCCGGCAGCAACGTCGTAAGAACCTTCTTCGCCCGGTCTGGGGTTTGAACCCGAAAATGATGTCGAATAACCGGTCTTGCCGAGAGTCATAAAAAAGTCGAGTTTCGGCAGCATGCCATTGCGACTGGCAACAATATCAAGTTCATCGCGCGAAAGCATCAGTCGCGCCTGCTGCAGTTCAGGTCGCATTTCGAGAGCAACGGCAATATGCTCTTCGAGCGAAAGTCGGTCGGGACGGGTCAGAATCGGTTCATCGAGAAGTTCTGGCCGGGTTTTCCAGAAGTTTTCTGCATCAGGGTTAACCGAGCGCAACAGCGAAATTGCCATTTCGACAGCAGAACTTTCGGCGTTGATGAGATCTTCGGCGCGCAGAGCCACTTCAGCGTCAGCGGCCGCCTCTTCTGATTCAGCGATACTGCCGGCTTCGATGCGTTTGCGGGTTTCATCACGCTGCTGCTTCGCAAGCTGCAGCGATTCTCTGACAATCTCAAGCTGACGCAGACTGAGGTAATATTCCCAGTATTGTTTTTCGACCTGGGCGACAAAATTGAGAATAAAACCTTTCAGCTCGTATTCTGACCATTCGAGGTCGAGCCCTGCCTTTTTAAATGAAACAAGATTAACCTCGCGCCCGGAACCGCGCCGCAGCGGATGAGTGAGTGTGATACCGAGTCTGGTCGAAAAAAGATTGTCAGAGCGGGCCGAGCGGCTACGGCCAAAGGTAACATCCAGGGCGCTGCGGGTACCTGAGGTCGACAGCTTTTCGAAGGCAATGCCGGCATCGGTGCGATTGGTAACGTTTTCGCCCATATTGCCCTGCTGAAAAATGGTTTTGCCGATACGTTCAGAACCAGAGAATTCGGCACTGACAGCCGTATCGAATTTTGCCCGTTCTTTTTCAACGACGGTGCGGGCAAGTTCTGGGCCAATTTTTTCAACTTTGAGAGTGATATTCTGGCTCAGAGCACTGCTTATTGCATGATCGAGAGACAGCGTCAGTGAAGCGCCTGAATTCTCGAAAATATTGAACACGCCAAAGTCTTGACAGGAAGCATCTTCAGACAACTCCACCCCTTCAGACGCAACAGGCATTGAGTTTTCAGTTGCAGCTGGAATTGCGCCGGCGTTATTCATGGTTGAAGTCGCCTCTTCGGCCAGAATCTGGCCGCCCAGGGCGAAAAGAAGAAGAATCGCTGTCATCAGTCTGTAACACAAATCAGATCTTTTCATTTTTTGCCTCATTTTCAGCAGCTTCAACCGGTTTTTTACGAAAAGCCAGATCGAATTCATAATAAATAGCGGGGATAATCAGAAGCGAGATGAAGGTCGCACAGACCAGCCCGCCAATTACGGCACGGGCCATCGGTGCCTGCACTTCGCCACCTTCGCCAAGGCCGATTGCCAGGGGCAACAGCCCGAGAATCGTCGTTAAAGCGGTCATCAGAATTGGCCGGCAGCGGTCGCGCGCGGCCTCGCTCACGGCTGCGAACAGATCGGTAGCCCCTTCCCGGCGCAGGTCATTGATGTGATCGACAAGCAGAATCGAGTTGTTGACGACGATACCGCCAAGCATGATACAGCCAATGAACGATTGAACGTTAAAAGTCGTGCCGGTGAAATAAAGCGCCGGAACAACGCCGATGATCGACAGCGGTACAGTTATCATGACGATAACCGGATCGTAAAGAGACTCATACTGAACGGCCATTACCATATAGACAAGAACCAGTGCCAGTATGAAACTAAAGAGAAGTTCCTGAAACGATTTAACCTGCTCTTCATAATCACCGGCCATCAATATGCTGAAATTCGATGGCAGAGGTATTTCGCGCAGCTTCTGCTGAACTTCTTCAATGACGAAGCCAAGCGGGCGCCCGTCGACGTTGGCTGAAATGCTCAGAATTCTTTCCTGGTCTCGTCGTTCGATAAGAGTGGGGCCCATCTGGCTTTCGATATGAGCGACATTGCGCAGCATTACCGGCTGGCCGGCAGAATTGGTTATGCTCAGGTTGAGAAGGTCTTCAAGCTTCATGAATTCGGCATTTCGTGCCTTAACCAGAATGCGGTATTCGTCGCCGCCTTCGCGCAGGTTTCCGGCGCTGCTGCCAGCCATCATCGTTTCGAGGAAAGAAGAAATCTTCGAAATCGTAAGCTTCAAATCGGCGGCACGGGCGCGGTCAATAACGACAATTCGCTCTGGCACACCCTTTTCGCGCGACAACTGCACATCAGTAACACCTTCAGTATTTTTGAGAAGCTTTTCGACCTCGGCGCCGAGCGCGTCTGCAGTCTTAAGATCGTAGCCACGCACCTGCACTTCGAGTTTGTCAGCGTCGGCGTTACCCATACGCAGCAGAAACATACCCTGACCTTCGCGGGTACGCAGAATCACACCAGGAATTCCGGTCAGCATCTGGCGCAGCTCGGCGGCAATTTTTGCGCTGCTTTTCTTTCGGCTGGACTTGAGCGGAATGCGTATCTGCCCTGAATTGAGCGAACCACCGCCGCCGCCCATGCCACCACCGACATTGGTAAATACGGTTTCGGCTTCGGACAGGTTTTTGATGATTATATCTTCGGCCATCAGAAAAATCTTTTCGACGAGAGTCAGACGGGTGCCTTCTTCGAGTTCGATACTGACCCTGACTTCACCTTCATCAGCTGATGGCATCAGTTCGGTGCCGATTCTGCGCGCCATGATAACAGATGTGGCTATAAGAATACCGATAACAAAAATAGCTTTTTTGCGGTTATTGAGAACCAGGCGAAGGCTGAAAGCATGCGCAGAAAGGATAAGCCCGATACCCCATTCCGAAATACGGCGGAAAATGCTGCGCCGGCTGCTGCCATTCATTTTAAGAAACCGCGAACTCAGCATCGGTACAATGGTAAGAGCGATAACCAGCGAACAGAACAGAGAGAAAGAAACGACGTAGGCCAGCTGTTTGAACATCAGGCCGGTCATACCCTCGACGAACAGAAGGGGCAGGAAGATTACGACAGTGGTGAGCGTACTGGCCAGAACCGGCATTGCCACTTCAGAGGCGCCTTCGACGGCAGCCTGCATCATCGACCGGCCCTTTTCGCGGTAACGGAAAATGTTTTCGAGAACGACAATCGAGTTGTCGACGAGCATACCGATGCCCAGGGCCACGCCGCCGAGAGACATGATGTTGAGTGTGAACTGGAAGTAATACATCAGAGCGAAGGTGGCGATAACCGAAACCGGAATCGCAACCGCAATAATTGCGGTACTGGCGGCATTGCCAAGGAAAAGCTGCAGAATGAGAATAGCGAGAAGACCGCCATACAGAGCCGAAGAGCTGACATTGTCGATCGACCGCTGAATGTATTTTGAGCTGTCTACTATGGCATTGAGACGCAGCTGCGGGATTTCTTCGTTGATCTTTGCGATTTCGGCCTTGACGGCGTTAGCGACTGCGACAGTGTTACTGCCCGACTGCTTGTTCACCATGACGCGCACACCGGGCTTGCCGTTGATTCTGACGATGCTGCGCTTCTTTTCCCAGAGGTCGAGCACCTCGGCAACGTCACGCAGACGAATCTGCTTACCGGCGGTTTCGCCGATAGTCAATGCTGCAATTTCATTTACATCTCTTAATTCGCCGGGAGTTCGCAGGCGGAGTTCATAGTTGCCAGACTCGATCATACCGGCCGGCAAATTGAGGTTTTCGGCACGCAGGCGCGAAATGATCTGGTCAGGCGCAATCTTCAGGGCTTTGATACGGTCGATATTCAGATTCACCTGAATTTCGCGCAGGCTGCCACCCATAACGTCGATCGCGGCAACCCCTGGAATACGCTCGATGCGGTATTTTACCTGATCTTCGATCAGATTGAGCATCTGCACCGGATCTAAATCGCTGGAAGCACCGATAATAAGAATCGGAAAAGCCGCCGCATCGAATTTGCGAATGCTCGGTCGCTCAACATCGTCGGGCAGGCGGCTCAAAACGCGGTCGAGACGGTCGCGCAGATCGTTGGTGGCCGCGTCGAGGTCGGTTCCCCAGGCGAATGCCACGCGCACGCGACTGCTGCCTTCGCGCGAGGTCGAGGTGATCTCTTCGACCCCTGGCACAGCCGAAATAGCCTGTTCGATCGGCCTGGTGACCAGAGTTTCGATTTCGGTAGGGCTGGCGTTACTGTAGCTTGCTGAAACGGTGATGGTCGGGTAGGTGATATCGGGCATCAGATCGACCGGTAGTCTGTAAAGCGATACGACACCAAAGATTACCACCATGCTCATGATCATGGTGACACCAATCGGTCGTTTTACCGAGAGATGGGCAAGTTTCATTGCTGCTGACCGCCTTTACCTTGCCCCTGACCGCGCCCTCTGCCCTTTTCGCCGGCAGGCGCAGAGGCGGGCTGATCTTTTCCGGGGAGTCTTATACTGCTGCCGTCTTCGAGCAGATGGTGTCCAAGAACGACGACAGCACCAGAAATCGTCGGCGAAGCGATCTCGGCCCGGTCGCCTTCACGGAAACCGACTTCAACCGGTATAAACCGGGCAACACTCTTTTCGCTGTCGACGAGGAAAAGGCCTTCCTGGTCGTTGCGCCTGACAAGAGCCGATGCCGGAGCAATCGTTACCGAGTCGTGCCGGGCGTAGATCAGCCTGGCTTTAACAAACATACCCGGCTTAAGAGCATTGTCTGTGTTTGAAAGCTCGAGCTCGATTCTCGCCTGTCTCGACGCGCCGTCGAGCAATGGCGCAATGCGTGAAACCCGTGCCGTATAAATACAGTCAGGAATCGCCGCGGTTTCGATTTCGGCCGTCAGACCGGGTTTGATTTTAAAATATTCGCGTTCGACAACGTCGATTACCGCCGTCAGGGTTGCAATATCAATTACCGAGACAATCGGGGTGTTGGCATTGATCATGGCCCCTTCGTTGAGAAAGCGTTCGGCGATAAAACGCCGACCGAAACCGCCACTCCATGATGCGTCGACCCTTGCATACGCCAGTTTCAGTCTGGTGGTTTCGAGAGCCGCCTCTTTCTGACTGAGTAGAGCTTTGTTAACCTGATGTCTGGCCTGCCTGGTTTTGTGGGCTGCCTGAGCGTTCTCTACTTCCACTTCAGAAGAAACCTTCTGCTGCCGCATGGTTTTGACGCGATCGAGTTCGCGCTGCGATATTTCGAGCAGACCGGCGCTTTCATTAAGATTGGCCCGGGCGATTTCAAGATCGGCTTCGGCCTGTTTAACTGCGAGAAGCAGCTCTTCATCATCGAGAGCAGCTATTGTCGAGCCATTGGCAATCTCATCGCCAATGTCGACAAACAGTTTCTTGATACGGCCTGAAATTTTCGGGGCAACCATAAATTTTGACGTGGCCTCGATTGACCCGACAAAACGGCCCTCATCGACAAGACTGCCGATTTTCAGTGGTTCGGTTTCGACAGCAACCGCCATGGCGCCGCCGGGCCCGCGCCGCCCCCCGGCAGTATTGCTGGCAGACGGCTGAAAATGGCTCACAAGAAGCCAGGCAAGAATAATGCCGCTGATAAAAGTTAATGCGAATCTGTTCATATATCTCCCTTATGAAGCCTCTTTATTCTTCAGCTTCCACTTGTAAAGTGCGATATTCACGCCGGGCATTTTCGGCAACCCGGATCATCAGTGAAAAAATCATTTCCTTTTCAGCCGGGCTGAAACCTGCGGTCAGGCGCCTGTTCCAGTCTTTGAGGAATGCCTTGATCTCACCGGCGGCGGTTGCACCGCTGGCGGTGATTTTCACCTCATAGCGGCGATGGTCATCTTCGGCAACACGCCGTTCGACGAAACCAACCTCTTCGAGCTTTCTGATGGCACGGGCGGTGGTAGCCTTGTCAAACATCAGTGCCTGCGATATGGCTTCCTGTGATGATGGACCGCTGCGATTCAGGTAATTGAGAAAGGGAAACTGCCCATAGCCAATCTGCAGTTTTCTGAGCCTTTCGGCCATATATGCATGGGTTGCGCGATATGTCTGAGCAACCCAGCGGCCAAGAAATTGCTGTTCAACCATTAAATCATCTGCTTCATGTAAAAATTAGTTGCGTACGCAACTAATTTTTACCACAGACAGCAGCGCCCGGCAACCCCGGAATCTGATTTTGTCTACACACTTATAAACAGCCGCAGACAGCACCTTTATCTGCAGGGCAGGAAGGTGATATACTTCAAGAATGCAGATAATTCTCAATAAAAAAGGTGTAAGCAGTTACGAAATTATCGCTCTGATGCTGCTGCTTGCGGCGGCCTGGGCCGGTGACAGCATTGGTTCGCGCTTCGGCAATACCGCCGGCATAGTTGGTATGATCGCGTTTCCGCTCATACTGATAATTCTCATCGAAAAGCTTGCCTGGCTTGAGCGAGAGCTCATTCTTGGCCAGAAGCCATACCCGAAATGTATCTGCGGCAAGGCGACCATCGACAGTCTGCCCGAAGACCCAGGCACACCAACTGCCGGCAGCGGCGTTTTTCGCTGCAGCTGTGGTCGGATCTACGATGCGGGCGGGCGCGGCACCATCGAACTTGTCGATAACGAAAACCGTCAGCCGTTTGCCCGCTGGAAAGCTTTTAAGGGCTGGATTTTATCAGATTAATTCACACCCTGGCCAGCTCGCACCTTTTCGAGATGTCTGGCGATCGACTCATACATCGGCCTGAAAAATGGCGCAGCATCGAGCTTGGGTTCGATTCTTTTCCAGACCGCATTGACCGGAAAAATGACACTGCCGGTGTTTTCGTCAATAAGGGCCGGTTCGGTGCCATACTGATCTTCAATCATCTGCCAGATAAAGCCAAAATCGACCCTTATCAATTCACCAAAAAGAGATCCAAGTCCGGAAGCGACTTCGGCAGCCGGAATGCGACTATTGGCTGGCTGTGAGGCCCATTTTTTAAATACCTGGTCGAGAAGTTCAGCAGAAGGCGGGCCTTTGTGATGCCCTGATAAAGTCATGCACAGCTCGCGGCCTGCCGCAAGGTCTCTTGCCAGGTTCGCCTGTTCCGTTTCGTTAAAACCAGAAATTTTTGGCTGCATAGATTCACTCGCTTTAATTTTTTGAGCATTAGTGATAAAAGATAATAATTGATTGCCGCTTCAACTACAACATGGCCTGACCGCCACGCTTTTGCTGGACCGCAGCAATTTCTGCGACGATTCTCGCCGCTTATAACTTGGCTTTAAGAATTTTTCTTGACACATTGCAGCATAAAAGTTATTTAAGAGAATGACAAAGGAATGCTAAGGAGGCCGAAAATGGTCGATTCTGAAGACACTGGAAAAGTCATACTGGTGCTTAACTGCGGCAGCTCATCGCTGAAATACGATCTGATACTTATGCCGCATCGCAAAAGTCTCGGAAAAGGCATTGTCGAAAGAATTGGCGAAGAAAAGGGCAGTCTTGAACAAAAGTCTGATGACAAAAAACTGGTAATCGAGCAGAAGATAAAAGATCATCGCGAAGCTCTCGAACTCGTGATGCGCGCCATCACCGACCGCGACGAGGGCATCATCAAAGACGTTTCAGAGATTGCCGGCATCGGCCACCGCGTCGTTCACGGCGGCGACAAGTATGCGTCATCTGTAATAATAGACGAAAGCGTTGTTGCCGCTATCGAAGAATTCATCGAACTGGCGCCGCTGCATAACCCACCCAACCTCACCGGCATTCAGGTTGCGCGCGAACTAATGCCAAATCTAAAACAGGTTGCGGTTTTTGACACAGCTTTTCATCAGACCATGCCTTCACATGCATATCTTTACGGTCTGCCCCGCAAGTTTTTTGAAGAATTTAAAATCAGGCGTTACGGTTTTCACGGGACCAGCCACCGCTATGTCTCGGCCCGCGCCGTCGAACTCTGCCGCCGCCACCCCAGCAACACCAACGTAATTTCGTGCCACCTCGGCAATGGCGGTTCGGTAACCGCGATTGCCAGAGGCAAGTCAATCGACACCTCGATGGGCTTCACCCCGCTCGAAGGCATGATCATGGGAACCAGATCCGGTGACCTCGACCCGGCAATTCTCGGCTTTCTCATGGACCGCGGCTATTCTTCGAAAGACCTGATCAAGATGCTGAACAAGGAAAGCGGTCTGCTTGGCCTGTCAGGCATTTCCAACGATATGCGCGACCTCGAAAAGGCGGCTGACGAAGGTAACCACCGCGCCAAAGAGGCTATCGACTGCTATGCCTACCGCGTCAGAAAATATATTGGCGCTTATGCCGCCAATCTCATCAAGGTAGATATTCTCGTATTCACCGGTGGTATCGGGCAGAACGGCTGGCGCATGCGCGAACGCATCTGCCGGCGCCTTGAGAATCTCGGCATCTTTCTCGATCACAAACTCAACAAAGAAATGGGTTCAAAAGAAGGTATTGTTTCCGAGGCTTATTCTCCGGTAACTGTCGCTGTTATACCGACCAACGAAGAGCTGCAGATTGCCATAGACGTCTACGAGCTCGCTTTTGGCGGTGAAACCGCTTTCAGACGCCGACAGACCGATTTTAACGTCGGAATGAAGCGTTCGTGACCGATCTCACCATCGACTACTACGAAAAGAACGCAAATGAGTTGAGCCGTCGTTACGAAACGACGGCTCTTGACTCTTTTCACCAGCTGCTCCAACAAAATTGCCAGCCCGGAGCCCGACTGCTCGAAATAGGCTGTGGTTCAGGTCGTGACGCGGCCAGAGCCGTTGCTGCCGGCTTCAAGATGACCGCTATCGACGGCGCAGAAAATCTGCTGAAAGAGGCGGCAAGGCTCCATCCAGAACTTACAGGTCATCTGCACCATCTTCTGCTGCCGGCAAAACTGCCGTTCGACGACGCAAGTTTCGATGGTTTTTTCAGTGTCGCCTGCCTGATGCATTTCAGAGACGACGAAATAAGAAAAATCTTTTCAGAAGCTGCAAGAGTTACTGTCGCATGCGGCAGTGGCCTGGTTTCAGTTCCGGCCGGCCGAAGCGATATAGATACCGATGGGCTGGACCAGCACGGGCGAATCTTCAACGTCATGCCGGCCGACAACTGGGTTCGCCTTTTCCGCCAGAATGGCTTCAGCGCCAAACCAGGCCCGGTAGAACCCGACAGCCTCGGCCGCCCCGGCATCAGCTGGATAACCTTCATCCTCAAAAAGGGCTGAAAAACAAAAACCCGCTTCATCAGCGGGTTTTCGATGCCGGAAGTCGGGGTCGAACTATCGCCAGAAACCCTTTATATAAAAGACTTTAGTATAAAAAAACATTTAGTTACACCAGAAAGTTACACCATTTTAACTGCCGCGCCCAATTTTTCCCTGGCCGATTGTAACCAGTCACAAATTGTGACCGGTTCGTCACGCTCTTTAGTAGAGAGTTCAAACATGAAATCATCAGAAAATCTGGCATCGTTGCGTTTAACCGCCTGCTTTAAAGCCTTCGTTCTGACTTCGTAAAGCTGCGCAAGGTCGAAGTCAAACATGACCCTCTGGCCAAGAATAGAATAAATTGATGAGCTTTGTGTGTAAGCTCTTGATAAGCCTGAGAACAAACTTGCCGCTGGCGGCGATCTCTTTGTTATACCTCGATGAAAACCAGACACATCTCCGCATAGACTGGAGTATCACCACTTGCGTGCTGACACAATCTGATAAGCTGTTCTAGCCGACTGGGTAATACTCTCTCATTACCTGGTATCGGTGTCGCGCCAACTTCACTGCCGGATCGTCTAAATCCGGGTTGTTGAGAAGAAACTTCCGATACATCGATTTTTCCTTCTGCGACATCTTCAGCCATTCTTCTCTTAATTGAGAAGCGTATTGGCGGTTCCCCTCTTCGTATGAGGGAAATGTTTCGGTCAAGGATTTGACTTTATTCTTCATGATTTTCCCCGCTCGAAGCAGATGGCTCAGATCTTTTCGAATTCTTCTTCTGAAGCAGATGCTGCTTGAATTTTTCTCGGGCTTCCCTGGATTCTTTTGTCACCCAGTTGTCTGGATCTTGCGCTAAAATCTCTTTCAGCTTCTGACTTGGGGTCTTTTTCGATTCCATCGGAAAGCTATCCTTATGATCCCTTTATTTAAAAAATTATCGAAACCCGCATCGCGGTCAAGTTCTTTCCCGGAAAAAGCAGCGACTCACTGAAAGCTTTAAAACTGATTAATGATCTGGCATCGATTTCTTTGTAAGAGACCAGCAAACTGTTCCTAGCCAGCTGGGTAATACTTCTTCATCAGACGATAATGCCTGTTGGCCGGAGAATCTTCTGGATCTTTCTCCAGAATCAACTTCCGAAACATCGCCCGCTCTTTCTGCGACATCTTCAGCCATCTTTCTCTGAAGAGAGAAGCTGATCGGCGGCGGCCCTCTTCGTATGCGAGAGAGGTTTCGAACAATGATTTGACGTTATTTTTCATGCTGTTTCCTGGTAGAAGTCGATGGTTCGGATTTGCTCTGCTGCTTCTCTTTGAGCAGCTTTTTGATTCGCAACGAAGTTTTCTCCCAGTTTTCCTGGGCTTCGACCGAAAGCCAGTTCTTTTCGTCCTCTGGCTCCAAGATGTATGGGGGTCTCGGCTTGAATTCCATCTGGGAACTCTCCTTTGATCTCTTCATCTAAATTATTATCAAAACCCGCGTCGCGGTCAAGTTCTTTCACTGGAAAAAGCAGCAACGCCTCGAAGGCTTTGCAACTGTTTCAGTTGCTCGCAAAATAATCAACCGTCTGGTGAACCTGAGAACAAACTTGCCGCTTGCGTCGATTTCTTTGTATTTATCGGCACTGTAGGTGCTTTGGCACTGGCTTGCCAAGCTTTGTCAAGGTCTGAATCAAGCCATTGAGAGCGTCGCGACCGTTTTCGATGATTCTCACCAGCCCGTTATTTTTAAGCAGAGTTGGAATCCGCGATCCTTTCGATCATAGCTCGACTGTATTTCGGGTTAAAAATTGCATCAACTGGTGCAAACTACCGGCATATTTATAAAATTGACCGAATTGAGAGATCACCATTTCGCGCTCTATTTTAGACTCGCTGAAAGGGTGCGCAGATTCATTTCGTAAAATTCTTAAGAATTGAAACATCTGGTCCATTATTTCTGGGAGCTCGTTCGCCCATTTCTCGTCGGGCTTATTTTTCATCGCTTTATAAGATTTTAAAAATTCTTCATATCTACTCGATATATTTTTGCGATTAACCCTTTCTTTAAAGCGAGTTTTGTTTATTTCTCCATCAATCGCAGATGCAAAAGTTGATATCAACTGGTCAATAATTCTTTCAGATGAGGCGCCCAAAGAGATCGCCGCCCCTCTTACTATTCCGTGTTTCAATGAATTTATGGCTTCTTCAAGATACTTTATAGCAACCGGGTCTAAATCAGGGAAGTCGGAAGCAATTTTCTCGGGAATCCTCTCTATTTCTTGCGTTATTCCTGGGATGCTGCGGGTCGAAATAACTTCGTACCTTGTGAGATAAATTATAATTCCGCCCAGGATCATTGGAACGATTCCCAGCCAATTTCCGACCATCAACATCTTCAAACCGAAAAAAAAAGAGTATTAAAGCCGCACTACCGATAAAAAGTGAATAAAGAAACTGCTGATCGGCCAATTTTGTTACGTTGGCCGGGGGCAAAACTTCCGGATCAACAAAAACGGCACAGCCTTGCAATGTAAGGCACGAAAAGATTATTGCAGAAAAGACCAATGCTTTTGTCATTACTTTCACTCTCTCCGGTCTATTTATTCAACTCTGACAGGCAATAAAATGGAAAAAGAAGATTTCGATTATAACTGTTACTCACCAGTCCTGGCATTTTTTATCATAAGTTACGGCAGAAAAGCTTCACTCAGAAGCTGGGCCAGGCTTTCTGAATTCAGATCCAGGTTGGTCAACTGTGGGTATCGGGCGAGCAGTTCCGGGCAGAATCGTCGAAGCCATTCGGCTTCGATGTTACTGATGATGGCGCATCTGTCAGAACTGATTCCAGTATCTTCAACGAGTTCACCTACCAGATAATCTTTTGCCCGCTTCAAGACCTTCATTTCGACAGAAAAATTCTGCATACCTTCTGCATAAGCCACGTTTAAAAATTCAATCCTGAAAAGGCCTTTCCCGTTTTTGTGGGCTTTGAAATCTGTAACGAATATGGGTGAAAAATACGGAATGCAATGTTTGCCGATGTAACCAGGCAACATTTGCCAGCCATACCAGTTGTCGTTTTCAATGTTTATAAGCTTCATTGCTGCAGTTCAGCCTCTCTGAATCTTTGATCTGTGAAATTATATAATACCAGAACAAGCGCAGCGAACAAAGGCTCCAAAAGATATATGCCACAGATTCAACGCTGGGGCCGGGGAGACAAAACTTGCGGCCTTGATTATCAGCTGATACAATGCAGATATAAAAAACAGTACACAGGGTTGGCACGGGAGATGCCATGCTGAGGGTGTCTTCGTGCTCACAGAACAGGAACAGTCATGGCAAAAAGACAGGCAAAGACAGCAAACGGGGAATCGACGGCGAATATCGGGTTTGAGGCCAAGCTCTGGTTGGCGGCTGACAAACTGCGCAATAACATGGATGCGGCTGAATACAAGCACGTCGTGCTCGGCCTGATATTTTTGAAATATATTTCTGATTCGTTCGAGGAAATGCGGGCGAAACTGCTGGCAGGCGAAGGCGATTATGCCGGTGCCGATCCGGAAGATGCCGACGAGTATCGTGCCGAAAACGTATTCTGGGTGCCGAAAGAAGCTCGCTGGTCGCACCTGCAGGCCAATGCCAAACAGCCGACAATCGGAAAAACTGTCGATGATGCCATGGTCGCTATCGAGCGTGACAATCCGAGACTCAAGGGCGTGCTGCCGAAAGATTATGCCAGACCCGCTCTCGACAAGCACCGGCTCGGCGAGCTGATCGATCTTATCGGCACAATCGGCCTTGGTGATGCTGCAAACCGCGCAAAAGACGTGCTCGGTCGCGTGTATGAATATTTTCTTACCCAGTTTGCCAGTGCCGAAGGCAAGAACGGCGGGCAATTTTATACGCCATCATGTATTGTCAGACTGCTCGTAGAAATGCTCGGGCCTTACAAAGGCCGGGTATATGACCCCTGCTGTGGTTCCGGTGGCATGTTCGTGCAGTCGGAAAAGTTTGTTGTCGAACACGGTGGCCGCATAGGTGATATCAGCATCTACGGCCAGGAAAGCAACGCCACGACCCGCCGCCTGGCGATCATGAACCTGGCAATTCGTGGCATCGAAGCTGATTTTGGCCCTGAGCATGCCGATACTTTCAGGCGTGATCTGCATAAAGATCTCAAGGCGCAGTTCGTGCTGGCGAACCCGCCATTCAACGATTCTGACTGGCATCGCGTCGATGATGATGTGCGCTGGAAATATGGCACACCGCCGAAAGGTAACGCCAACTTTGCCTGGGTTCAGCATTTTATTCATCATCTGGCCCCTGACGGCATGGCCGGATTCGTTCTGGCCAACGGCAGCATGTCATCAAACCAGTCTGGGGAAGGTGATATCCGAAAGTCGATCGTCGAAGCCGATCTCGTCGATTGCATGGTAGCGCTGCCCGGTCAGCTGTTTTACAGCACCCAGATTCCGGTTTGTCTGTGGTTTCTGACTAAAAGTAAAAACGACGGTAAACATCGCGGTCATGCCCGTGAAACTCTATTCATCGATGCCCGCAAACTCGGCACTCTCGTTGACCGCGTTCACCGCGAACTTACCGAAGACGACATCAAAAAAATAGTATCGACATACCGGGCTTGGAGGGGCGATAAGGCTGCCGGACAATACGAAGACATTGCAGGTTTCTGCAAGTCAGCAAAGACTGAAGAGATTGCTGGGCATGGCTACGTGCTGACACCTGGCCGCTACGTCGGTGCCGAAGAAGTCGAAGCCGACGACGAACCCTTCGAAGAAAAGATGACCCGCCTCGTCGCCGAGCTAAATAAGCAGTTTGCTGAATCAGCAGAACTTGAAGCCGCTATTCGTAAGAATTTGAAAGGGCTTGGCTATGGCATCTAAAGTTCTTTCTTTTCCAGCCAGGTTACTTGACGATGTTCGGGTTATCCTGCGTCATGCCCGCGGAAAGGCTTACGCTGCTGCCAACGCTGCCATGGTTGATGCCTACTGGCAAATAGGCCGCCGCATCGTCGAAGAGGAGCAGGGCGGAGCTGCGCGTGCCGAATACGGCACTCAACTTATCCGACATCTTGCCCGCGCTCTCGGTGATGAGTTTGGCAAAGGGCTCTCAGTCGCCAATTTAAAGAATTTCAGGCAATTTTATCTCGTGTTCCCAGATGCCGGAAAAAGCTACACACTGTGTAGCGAATTGAGCTGGTCGCACTGGCGGCTGATTATGCGGGTCGAAAGTCCGCAGGCGCGTGACTATTACATCAATGAAACTGCCCGCCAGCAATGGAGCATCAGAAGTCTGCAAAGAGCCATCGAGACCCAGACCTTCAACCGGTTACTCAAGACGCCGGAAACTGCTGAGCTTGCCAGCACAGAGCCCAGTCCTCTTCATCTTCTCAAAGATCCATACATTCTCGAATTTCTCGACCTTCCTGAGCACTCAGACCCCAGTGAACGGAAACTGGAAACCGCTCTCGTCGGTCGCCTTCGTGATTTTCTCATGGAACTGGGGAAAGGCTTTTCCTTTGTTGGTCGCCAGTATCGCGTCAGTACCGAAACCAGTCATTTTTATGTTGATCTCGTTTTTTACAATTATCTTCTCAAATGCTTCGTCCTCATCGATCTGAAGACAAAAAAGCTATCACACGCAGACATTGGTCAGATGGATATGTATGTCCGCATGTTCGATGACCTCAAACGCGGCGAAGACGACAACCCCACTCTCGGCATAATTCTTTGCGCCGACAAAGATGAAACACTCGTCCGATATTCTGTTCTCAGCGAAAGCCGTCAGCTCTTCGCTTCAAAATACCGCCTGATACTGCCAAGCGAGGAAGAACTCAAGGCCGAGATCGAACGCCGCCACATCCTCGACTGGCCGTCAAAGGAAGATCGCGATGCATAGAACAGTAAAAAACTGTAAATCTTTCGGAAACTGTCTGCCAAGCAGCGTCGCCGAACCGAACGCACAATTCGCTGAATTTGCGAAATTAGAGCAGGCGAGTAGGGCGAGCTTGGGGGAGGTGGGGCATGAGGATTGAAAACTGGCAATCACAAACCCTCGACGATTGCGTGTTTTTCAGATCCGGTGGAACTCCGTCCAAAAGTCGAGCTGATTACTGGATTGGAACCATTCCTTGGGTGAGCGCCAAAGACATGAAAGTCTTCAGGCTTCACGATTCTGAAGACCATGTTACAGCCGAAGCTATCGACGCTGGGAGTCGTCTTGCTCCGGCTGGCTCTATTTTTCTCTTGGTTCGAGGAATGACGCTTCATAAAGATATCCCTATCTGCGTCGCGATGCGCGACATGGCTTTCAATCAAGACATTAAAGCGCTGATGCCAAGGGCTGGGGTTGATGGTGCATTTCTTACCTACTGGTTGCTTGCCCAAAAGCCTACGCTTCTGAGTTCAGTCGACTCTGCAGGCCACGGCACAGGTCGGTTGAACACCGACACTCTCAAGGCGATGGAAGTTGCCCTTCCGCCCCTCGCTGAGCAAAAAGCCATTGTTCATATACTGGGGGCGTTGGATGATAAGATCGAGCTGAAGCGGAAGATGAATGAGACGCTTGAAGAAATGGCGCGGGCGTTGTTCAAGAGCTGGTTTGTCGATTTCGACCCGGTCAGGGCCAAACTCGACGGTCGTCAACCCGCAGGCATGGATGCCGCTGCCGCCGCCCTGTTTCCTTCTGAATTCCAGGAATCCGAACTCGGCCCCATTCCGAAGGGCTGGGAGATTATTAAAGTTGGAGATATTGGCGCTATCATCTGTGGCAAAACGCCCCCAACATCAAATTCCGACTATTACGGCGAAGATATTCCTTTTATAACCATTCCCGATATGCATAGCAATGTTTTTGCAACAATGACATCTCGCAAGTTATCGTTTGCAGGTGCTAATTCACAAGCGAATAAAACCCTTCCGGCGGGAAGTATTTGCGTGAGTTGCATCGCTACCCCAGGATTAGTTGTAATTACTTCCGAAGCCTCTCAAACAAATCAACAAATTAACTCGATAGTTCCTGATCAAAAAGATGAGATTTATTTCTGGTATATGGTTATGAACCGTCTCGGATCAGAAATTTCAGCTCACGGAGCCGGCGGATCTGTTCTAATAAACCTTAGCAAAGGTAGATTCGAAAACCTAAAAGTGATGGCTCCTCAAAAAGGACTTATAAGAACCTATCACAACACAGTAAGTCCACTGTTTGAAGTCATTCTCAATAATACCTTTCAATCCCGCATTCTTGCGAATCTTCGTGACACGCTTTTGCCGAAGTTGCTCAGTGGCGAGATCAGCGTTAAGCATGCTGCTGAAATGGCTGAAGGGGCTGCTGCATGAAGAGACCTTATTCGATCAAAATCTTTCTGCCGGGTGGCGATCCTGACGGGCTGCGAACTATCGAAAAGTCGAACTGGAGCGGTGCTGGAATCGTGATTCCCAGGGCTCTAATGGCAGAAGCCCGGCAGCGCCGTGAAGTTTCGCGCACTGGCGTTTATATTCTGATCGGCCCACCTGAAGAATCAGGTCTGCAGCGCATCTACGTCGGCGAGGGTGACCCGATAAAGCCAAGGCTTGAGCAGCATGCTGCCAAGAAAGACTTCTGGACCAGCTGCATCGCCTTTACCAGTAAAGATGAGAATCTTAACAAGGCTCACGTTCAGTTTCTTGAATCACGCCTGGTCGAGCTAGCGACAAAGGCGAAAAGATGCCTGCTCGATAACAGCAATGTCCCGACTCTGCCTTCATTATCAGAATCTGACGCTGCTGATGCCGAAGGTTTCCTTTCTGAGATTCTGCTTTGCTGCCCGCTGCTGAGCCTGAGCGTGTTTTCCGCGACGACGACTTCGCCACAAAGCGGCAAAACCCTTTATCTGTCAGGAAAAGGCATAAAGGCAGAAGGCCAGGAAACTTCAGATGGTTTCGTGGTAAAGTCTGACAGCGGATCTTCGAAAAGCGAATCACCGTCTTGCGGGCATTACATAAAGCTTTTGCGGGCTGCTTTGCTCAAAAATGGCGTTTTGAAACCCGCTGGCGACGATTATGTTTTTACCCAGGATTATCTGTTCAATTCACCCTCAACCGCTGCTGGGGTAGTTCTAGGCCGTTCCGCCAATGGGCGAACGGAATGGAAAACCAAGAACGGTAAAACGCTCAAAGAAATTCAGGAAACCCAGGCCCAGGAATGACCGAGATTAATTCTGTTAATATGCTGCTGAATAACCGAAAAAAAGTCTGCCAAGGAATTTTAAATGATTCAGATTCAATCTATTGCAGATCTTGAGCTTCTACGGGAAACAGTCGACCTGGAATGTAAGCTTGCAGCGGGAAGATATGGGCAGGGGCAGGTCCCTGACGATTTCTGGCCGACCTACAGTGCATTTGCGAATACCAACGGCGGTGTCGTTATATTCGGAATCCGTGAAAAGCAGGGACAATTTTCGCTAGAGGGCGTCCCAAATTTGCAGAATGTGCGTCGAGAACTTTTCAACCAGCTGAATAATCGTCAAAAAGTCAGCTGTAATCTGCTGACTGATGCCGATGTGCGCGAAGTTTCTTTTGATGGTAAAACTCTTCTTGTTATCGAAATTCCACGTGCCCGTCGCAATCTGCGACCAGTACATTTAACTTCGAACCCTTTTTCGGGACATACCTATCGCAGGCTTAACGATGGTGATAGGCAACTTCCTGATGAAGAAGTTAAGCGCATGCTGGCTGAACAGATTGAAGATAGCCGCGACGACCGTTTTTTGCAGGGATATGGTTTTGGAGACATCTGTATAGATACCTTTCGGGCATACCGACAGCTGTTTGCAAACCGCAACCCAGAACATCACTGGAATACCTACGAGGACACAGAATTTCTCAGGCAACTGGGGGGCTGGCGAAAAGACCGTGAAACTGGTGAAAGCGGTCTTACGCTCGCCGGTCTGCTGATGTTTGGCAGCATGGCTTCAATCCAGGAGGCTCTTCCCAATTACATGCTTGATTATCAGGAACGGCCTGAGGCAAAAACCGAACTGCGATGGGTCGATCGACTGACACTCGACGGTAAATGGTCAGGTAACCTCTATGATTTTTACCGCCGGGTTTATATGAAATTGACGGCAGATCTGAAGGTTCCGTTTGCTCTGGAAAAGGGCGAACGCAAAGACGAAACTCCGGTTCATGTGGCATTGCGCGAAGCACTGGCAAATACTCTTGTTCATGCTGATTATTCTGATCGAGCCTCGGTTCTTGTGGTCAAACGTCCTGATATGTTTGGATTTCGCAACCCCGGTTTGATGCGCATTCCGCCAGAAGTGGCGATTCATGGCGGAGAGCATGATTGCCGAAACCGGACTCTTCATAAAATGTTCCGATTAATTGGCGTCGGAGAACAAGCTGGTTCGGGTCTTCCTAAAATTTACGGAGGCTGGGCGAAACAGCACTGGCGAGCACCTGCGCTTTATGAGCGGGCCGAACCTTATAACCAGACTCTGCTTGAACTACGTATGATCGACCTGCTCCCAGAGGGGATTATTGCTCGTCTGCGAGAAACATTCGGGGTTCGCTTCGAGTCTCTTGATAAAAATGGCAGACTTACGCTGGCTGCTGCCGCTTCAGAAAAAGTTGTTACACATTCCCGACTACTTGAAATGACCGGGATGCACCCACTTGATGCAACCAGGTTGCTGCAAACTCTCGTGCGTGAAGGTTTTCTTGAAGCTCACAATGCCGGTAGAGGCGCTGTATATTGCCTTTATGGTGCCGGGCTTCCCAAACCGGAGGAAGTGTTTGGACCGAGCTCTGAACATTTGAATCAGAGCTCTGAACATTTAGCCCGGAGCTCTGAACATTTTGCTCCGAGCTCTGAACATTTCAACGCGAAACCTGAGCAATTTGTCGCGAACCCTGAAAAAATTGTCGCGAAAGTTGAGACTTTTCACGCGAAACCAGAATCTTTTGTCACAAAAATAGAGAATCGCCAGCCTTTTCATTCTCAAAAAACAGCGGAAAAATCATTGAATAATCGTCGGGATTCCAAGGGGTGTCTGCTCAGCGATCAGCTGGATGCTCCGATCATAGATTCGCTGGATACACTGGAGCCTGAACTTCTTGCGAGTCTTGAGCAAATGGCAGCAGAACCGATTAAACACAGGAGAATTCCTCGGGATACAATGCAAAAAGTCATTCTCAACCTTTGCGCCGATCACTATATAACCCTGAGTTGTCTCGCCAAACTATTGTGTCGCGACATGGAAGCACTCAGACAGCAATACTTGAGGCCTCTGGTCAGAGAAAATCTCCTGCGCATGGCTTTCCCAACTGTGCCAACCCATTTAATGCAAGCTTATCGGGCAAACAAATGACATTCAACGAATCAACAGTAGAACAGGCAGCGATGACCTGGCTTTCAGAGCTTGGTTATCCGACAGCATACGGCCCGGAATGTGCCCCTGGTGAACCCGGAGCCGAAAGAGACTCTTACAAAGACGTCATTCTTTATGATCGGCTGCGCAATGCAATAGACCGGCTGAATCAGCAGATTCCGGCGGCGGCAAGAGAAGATGCTTTTAGCAAGGTCTGCCACCAGGTCAGCCCGTCGCTGCTTCAGAATAACCGACGTTTCCACGGTATGCTGCGGAATGGCGTAGAAGTCGAGTATAAACGACCTGACGGCAGCATCGCCGGTGACCGCGTCAGGCTTGTCTCTTTCGATAAACCAGATGCCAACGACTGGCTAGCAATGAACCAGTTTACCGTGACCGAAGGGCAATATAACCGGCGGCCTGACATAGTTATTTTCCTGAATGGCCTGCCTCTGGCAGTTATCGAACTCAAGAACGCCGCCGATGAAAACGCTACGATCTGGTCTGCATATCAGCAGTTGCAGACTTATAAGGCACAGATCGGCTCATTGATGAATTATAACGAAGTGCTTGTAGTCTCAGATGGCCTGCAGGCACGTATCGGATCTCTGTCTGCATCGCAGGAATGGTTCAAAGTCTGGCGGGCGGCTGGCGAAGATGTCGAAACTCCTGTGGTATCGCTGGAACTTGAGACAATGATCAGAGAAGTCTTTGAGAAACAGCGTTTTCTCGATCTGCTGCAGCATTTTATCGTTTTTGAAGAAGATACTGACAGTGACCGGCTGAACAAGATTATCGCCGGGTATCATCAGTTCCATGCCGTGAACATGGCGGTGCAGGAAACGATCAGAGCCAGCAGCATGACAGACGGTTCTTTCAGGGAAGATTCCGGCACTTACTGGGCCGGGCCGATGCAGAATGGCAAAAAAGGAGACCGACGGGCCGGGGTTGTCTGGCATACTCAGGGCTCAGGAAAAAGCTTTTCCATGCTTTTCTACGCTGCCAGAATCGTAAGACACCCGGCAATGCAGAACCCGACTATCGTAGTGCTGACTGATCGTAACGATCTTGACGACCAGTTGTTCGGGCAATTTCAGCGCTGCCATGAGATATTGCACCAGATGCCGGTGCAGGCCGAATCGGTCGAGCATCTGCGAACTTTATTAAAAGTCGCCAGTGGCGGGGTAATTTTTACGACGATACAGAAATTTATGCCGGAAGAACGCGGCAGCAGAGTTAATTTACTATCTGACCGGCAGAATATCGTTGTTATTGCCGATGAAGCGCACAGAAGCCAGTATGACCTGATAGACGGCCTGGCTCGCAACATGCGCGACGCCCTTCCCAATGCTTCTTTTATCGGATTCACAGGCACACCGATCGAGCAGACCGACGCCAATACCCGTGCGATATTCGGCGATTATATCAGCATTTACGACATTCAACGTGCTGTCGCCGATGGCGCAACCGTGCCGATTTATTACGAAAGCCGTATCGCAAAGCTGTCTCTCAATGCTGCCGAGCTGCCGCATATCGATGAAGAGTTCGAAGAGCTTACTGAAGGCGAAGAGGACGAGAAAAAACAGCAGCTCAAATCGAAATGGGCAGCCCTCGAAGCTCTGGTCGGTGACCCCAAGCGCATCGCTCTGATTGCCAAGGATATCGTCGAGCATTTTGAGCGCCGACTCGAAGCCATGGACGGGAAAGCCATGATTGTCTGCATGAGCCGGCGCATCTGCGTCGATCTTTTTGCTGCCATAATTAAATTGCGGCCTGACTGGGCCGGTGACGCGGAAGATGATGTTGAAGCCGAGCGAAAGAGAAACTGTGTCGTTAAAATCGTTATGACCGGCAGTGCCGATGATGGCCCGGAATGGCAGAGGCATATCCGTAATAAATTACGCCGCCGGACTCTGGCGAATCGTTTCAAAGACAGTAAAGACCCGTTCAGAATTGTTATCGTGCGTGACATGTGGCTTACGGGGTTCGATGCCCCATGCCTGCACACCATGTATGCCGATAAACCAATGCGTGGCCATGGCCTCATGCAGGCGATCGCCAGAGTAAACCGGGTATTTCGTGACAAGCCAGGTGGTCTTATCGTTGATTATCTGGGCCTCGCCGATCAGCTGAAACATGCACTGGCGACTTATACTCTGAGCGGCGGCAAGGGTTCGCCCAGTATCGATACCCAAAAAGCAATTTCCGTCATGCTGGAAAAATATAATATTGCCTGCGATATGCTGCATGGTTTCGACTGGTCCGCCTGGATCAGCGGAACCCCGGCACAGAAACTTGCACTGTTGCCAGCTGGTCAGGAACATATTCTGCAGCAGGAAAACGGCAAGCAGCGCTTTGTTAAGACGATAACCGATCTTTCGAGGGCCTTCGCTCTTTGCGCTGCCTCAGATGAAGCGCTGAAAATTCGCGATGATGTCGCTTTTTTCCAGGCGATAAAGGCACAGTTCGCCAAAAATACAGCTTCACAGAAGACCCCGGAAGAACTCGATCATGCTGTGCGACAGCTTGTTTCTCAGGCAATCATGACTGATGAAGGCGTGATCGATGTTTTTGCTGCCGCTGGCCTGAAAAAGCCTGATATTTCAATTCTGTCGGAACAGTTTCTCAACGAAGTGCGCGGTCTCAAGCACAAAAACGTCGCAGCGGAACTGCTGGCGAAATTGTTAAAGGATGAAATTAAAGCCAGATCGACACGGAACCTGGTATTGAGCCGCCAATTCAGCGAAATGCTGCAGAAGACGCTCAATGCTTACCATAACCGGGCCATCGCAACCCAGGAAATCATCGAAGAACTGATCAACCTGGCCAGGGATATGAGCGCAGCAACGAAACGTGGCGAAGATCTCGGCCTTAATGATGACGAGATTGCCTTTTATGACGCTCTGGCCGCCAATGAAAGTGCAGTTAAGGCCATGGGGAATGATGAACTAAAGGTTATTGCCGCCGAGCTGGTAACCCAGGTGCGTAAAAACGTGACGATCGACTGGACCGTTCGCGAGAGCGCCCGAGCCAGGATCAAAATTATGGTGAAGCGCATTCTGAAGAAGCATGGCTACCCGCCGGATCTGCAGGAAGAAGCCACCAAAACCGTTTTAACTCAGGCAGAAATGCTCTGCGCCGAGTGGGTTTCGTAACGGCGCAGAAGAATCCGCATCATCGAAATCACCAGTGGTTTGGCGACTCGAAGAACAGCTTTTTAAAACGATTACAAACATAATTCAGCAATTTCGCCAAGATTTATATATACATAATAATTGAGTTGAATCTTCAGCCCACAATCACCTATGGGCTTGCCCAATTGTCTCAGACCACCGCTTCTGAACGCACCGTGACAAATCGGAACAGATACTGCATCCACGCCTGCCCCCTCAACAGCGGGTCTGACTCCCTATTGAAACACATGTTCCCGCCAGACGGATCCAAACAGATATCTCGAAGCGTCCTTGCCGAAATCACTGAGCCAGTGCCCATTTAGACAATATCCGGACACATCCGAACGGATCCGGACGCTCGTTTTTGGTCTGCGTTGCAATCCTTTGCAATGCTGCGGCGTTTCAGCTTCCCTTCCGTGATGACGTTTTGCAAGTCTTCGACCGTGCTAAGATGAGCCCCAAATCCTACGCATGAAGACCATGCAAAGGCTTGCAAAGGGTTGCAACGTCTTCTGAAAAATCCGGACAGATAAAAAACGGCGGTAGTTTAACGACGTTGAACGAAGTAAAACTTCGTTAACAGCAGCTTCAAGTTTCCCGGCCGCCACCTTCTTAAACTCAAAGCAGAACTAGCTGCCAAGCATGAACAACAGCAAAACAACCAAGGCAGACTAGCCAGTCTGGACAGGTTCTGGCTGATCCGGATGCCTATTTCCTAAATGGGGTCTGAACAGAAATGAACAGGCTTTTTAACTACCGGAGCAAAACTGACTCTGCATCTTCAATTTTTGCTGCGAGTATCGACAACACAAAGGGGCGGTCATTTGCCCGGCAGGCGTCGAGTTTGTCGAGCGCCCGGCTGATCTCTGTTCGATACACACCCCAGGTGCGATCTGCCAGTGTGATTGCCTTTAAAATTAACTCCCGTTCTGCGGCATCAGGTTGATGTTTGCTTGTTTGCGATTCTGTGCCCGCTATCACGTTCGTTTCCTGCCTGACGGGCTCAAACACCCCCGGCCTGTTTTCGACTCCATCACGGGGCTGCAATTCGCTTGCGGTTATTTTAGTCGCAATAGTTTTTGTCGGGAGATTCAAACCAGCCATTACCCAGGCCCGCAAGTTCATCCCCGACAGGCACGCGTCTGTATGATCTTTGCCGTATCGTGTCGGAATCGGTAATACACAACAGTCGGGCAGTGCTGAACGCCATGTCGATAGCCTGCCGGGAGCCCTTCCGGCCTCATCTGAGTCAAAGCTGATCAGCACCAACTCACCGGCCGCCATTGTTTTAACCGATGCCTCATCTGGCTTCATCGAGACGCCACCCGTAGATACCGGGGTTATAAGGTCACCTGCTTCCTGCCAGATGAGAATGGCATCGAGCTCAGATTCAACCACAACAAACGTCTGTCCGACCTGGCCGTAAAACGCTTGCGCCTCGCTGCTGCCTGGCAGAAATACAAATGGAGGTGACAGGGGCTTTCGCCTGATTTTGACTTGAATCAGCCCGCCTGTCGCGTCATGGCGCGGAATAACCAGGCCGTCGGGTATCCACATCATTTTGGGCCGGCCGGTCTTCTGGTCGATCTGTTCAGGTAAACCCCACTTCTGCCATGGCTCATAAGTGCTGTTCTCGTTCAAACCAAGCTTAAACCGCTTCACCGTTTCCAGTTCGATCCGCCGGGCAGACTTCAGCCAGGATAACGCCCGCTCGTGTTTCAGCAAAGCCTGGTGTGATCTCTCGATAAAATCGGCGGCAGCGTTCTGCCAGGCGGCCGGGGGCGGCTCTATTCGCTTCAAAGCCTGCCTGGCAGGTGGAGAAAGGTGCCGGTAGAAAGTAGAGACAGATGCGGGCGCTTGTGTGATCTTGCCTGACATGTCGCGGGCTGTTTTGAAGTCAACGCCCTCTACCAATTTGATCAGGTCGATGATGTCACCGCCTTTCGGGCTGCATCGTCTACAGAACCAGCGGCCGGTATCTGCTGGAATAACAAACCTGTCTTCCCCACCACAGGCCGGGCAAGGTGAAGCATGCTCCCCTGCTGCGGTTACTTGTTTCGGTTCGATGCATTTATTTCTGAGGTAGTCGAGTATGTTCATGGTTTTATCTGTCCTTGTTAACCTGGTATGAAATTTTGCGCCCAATAAACCCCGGGGGTAAAAAAACCGAAAGCTGGATTCGGTTTTTTATACCCCTTTAGGGGTAGTTTTTTTTCCAGCTTCTTTTTTGTCTCTGTAATCCGCTACCAGTGCGGCAATAAGCTGGATTTACAGAAAGCTGGATTTACACAAAAAATCCGGCTTCTAAAATCCAGCTTTTGTTTCAGCTCAGGCGGCTGGAAAAAGCCGGATTTGTGTTTTTTTGCTCCGATAAAATCCAGCTTGTAGATTTTGTTCGTTTCCCTTTGTTCATGCGGGCATAAGCTGGAAAAGCCAACGAAAACAGTTAAAAATCCGGCTTATTTTCTTTTCCTGTCGGGTGATTTTTTCTCATGCTTCTGGCTCCTGTCGCGGGTTTTTGGCCGCTTCTTTATGGGGTTATCCTGCTGCCTGGAATTGCTGGGTTTTTCGTCGGCTCCACCTTCTGCCAGGTCTGGAATGTCCGGCTGATTTTCCTTGTCCTGGTCGCCAGATTCTGGCTCTGGTGACTCTTGCAGCGGGGTGTAACCGATAACGTTTACACGGTGTTTGTTTTGCCCTCTGCCGCCTTCTGCCCGGTCGATGATAATTTTGTTTTCAGCTTCCAGTCTCAGAATTAGGCTATTTAGCTCTTTTGTCATGTTTGAGACTCCGGCTTCCTTCATTGCTGCCCGAATTGCCATTTCAGCCGGGCTACCGGTTCCCTTGGTCAGGCCACGCAGCGTTAGACTGTCGCTGGTGCAGGGTATTGGATTTCCGCGTTTATCAAGTAGCTGTCCTGTGACAGCGTCTTTCAGCAATGTGTAAAGCTCTGCTGCCGCTTCTTCGTTTCTTTCTCTAGTGCCGCTGTTGACATCGCCAGGAAGCAGAACGCCGCCTGGGCCGCGCACAAACCACGCCGCGTCTGCTGCTTCTTCGGTAAAGTTCGCCTTGCTTGGGAATACTGCGACCATCTTGTTCCAGTCCTTGGGATAATCGTATTGTTTGGCCTGCTTCTCGGTCATTCTCGCCATACTCAACACCCCTCTGACACTATCCCTGAAAGCGCCCGCGCCGCGCCCGGACGATGCTCTTATATCACCATCCAGATTCTGCGCCTTGCTTTCGTGGTGGACGAAAAGAACGCCTGCATCAAACCGGATTGAAATAGTTTCCAACATGGCTATCCACGCCGCCGCGTGCGCGTTGTCGTTTTCCTTCAGGCCGTAAAATTTGTTCATGGGGTCGAGGGCTAGAACGTCAACGCCGCCGATTTTTTCAATCGAATAGCACAGAGCATCGTAAGCCTCTGTTGTTGTCGGGTTCCCCTTCTGGTCATAAGCTATCAGTATTCTGTCAAAGCCGACAAGCGCGTGAATGCCAAGATTTTGCCTCAGGTCTGCTTTCCGATCTGCGAGGCCGGGCATGTGCTTTACAATAGCCGCTATTCTCGCATGGATTATGTCTTGAGGGTCTTCGCCGCACAGATAAAGAACCCTCTTTTTTTTTGCAGGCCTCATTATTTGCGATGTTTCAAAAGGGCCAAGGTTCACGCCCGCCGCTAGGCAGGCCGCAAGCTGGAAGCCCAGAAAGGTTTTGCCGGTTGCGCCTGCCGCAAATAACGAGGTGACGCACTTGTCAGGAATTTCCCAGCCTTTCCCGCGAAATAACAGCTTTGGTTCAGGGGGCGGGTTGTCGAGGTAATAGCCTATGCCTTCCCATTCAGAAAGCTGCCATATTCTTTTTGTCGGCTCTCTCCCTTCTGCCGGGTAGGTCTTCAGCTCTTCTTTGACTTCTCGCCCGTATTGCGCTACAAGTTCCGGGTCAGGGGCAGACCTGGCAGGTGGAAGGGTTGTGTCAGTATTTTGCTCTGTCTGCTTTTGCATCAGTTATACTCTCCCCCGATAACGATTGGGGCCACGCCGGTTCTAAGGCGCTTTGCAGCTTCTTCTATTTCTTTCTCCGCGCTTTCCCAGAAAATGTCTGTCTCAACCCACCTTCTGATATCTCGCGTCACTCTGGTTTGCTGCTCGGTGTTTTTGCATACCGCTACCGACAGAGAAACTCGCACCATAATATAGTTGTCGCGTGCCAGTGTGCTGTACACGGTGATCGAGGTAACATCTTTTTTTTGGTCTGCTGAAAGTATTGCCTTGCGTCTTTTCATTATTCATCACCTCCCGCGCATATCGTTTCTATAAGGGCCCGTATATCTTCGGCCCGCCAGAAAATACAGCGACCGTTCTTGATTGGTTTCGGAAATCGGCCCGTGGCGGCACCCTTCAGAAAGGTAGACCGGCTGACCGGCACAAACTGTAAAACCTGTTTTAACCTTAATAAGCCGTTTTCTGGCAGTCTCAGCGTCTGTATATTGTTCATATCCCAACCTCCTGTGAACTCTGAAGTAAACAGATATGGATTATGTCCAGGTTATCCAGAAGCAAGTTGAGGATCCCGGCAATCAAGGCAGGAGTTCCATCGCTGCCGCAATTCGTTGAAATAAGATCAGATAGGGTTCTGAGAGAATCAAGCTGCCTTTCGAGTTCATCCAGTGCCTGTGTTCTGTTCATTCGGTGGCACCTCCAACCTGCTCGGCATCTGCAATAAACCCTAAGATGTCGGATTCCTGCCAGACGAAAACACGGGGGCTGAGCTTCTTTCCTGCCGGCGCTACTCCACTTCTTACAAGCCTCTGCCATTGGCTTTTGCTTATGTTCAGCAGCTTTAAAACCTGTTTGGTTCTGAGAAATACGGGTTGATCGGTCATAAAAAAACACCTCGCGTCAAAAAGTAAGCCGGGCAATTGAAAGGCCGGGCTTGTTGGCTTTTTGTCCGAGGTGTGCTACCCTTAACCTGCCACAGTTTGCGGGTGAACACCCAAAAACAAAAAGCCCTTGTGATTCTTGTTCACAGGGGCTTTTCTATTTCAGGTTAATCCGAAATCTTATAGCCCCGTTCAAGTCACGGGGCTATTATAGTCTGTAATGGTTTTTAAGTCAATACCATTACAGATTTTTTTTCTGCTTCTCTCTGGAGCGCCTGACAGCAGTAGTTTGCTGACATCTTGCAGAACAATATTCCTGATCTTTCCGCTTTTTTTCAAAAATTATCTGACAGTTCGGACAGAGACCGATCTTGTCAAAGCCAGGACCGTCGATCCGTATGTCGTCGACAAGACTATAAAATACATCAGCAACTGCTCGAACCGTGTAAATGAGAGTTTCTTTCAGCAAGCCATCCCCTTGCCCTTCAGATTCAAAGTAATAAGTTTTGCCGTAATCACGCCACATTGCGTTTCTTTGGCTCGGTTCGCTTAGTATTGCTTCAATCTTTGGTATCATCAACTGAGCATCCTCCGGTATCTGGTTACTAGCTTTGCCGAACAGAGGTATTTCGAGCATGGCTTTCAGAAGGGTGCGCATTTCTGTGATTCTTTCAGTGGCCTCATGGTTATGCAGATCTGCATCAAGCCTTGTTTCAATGCCTTGACGAGCATATTTTCGTAATATGTGGCTCTGATACATATTCTCCCAAGCCTCCATAAACCGGGCCTTGAAATCGTTCAATAAATCTTTTTCTGGAGTGTGTAGAAGGGGGATAACGAAACTTGAAATCCACTTCGAAGGGTTGGCGAAAACTGCAGACCATAAGCTATCGACATTTTTCATTTAAACCCTCTCCGTCATAGAATTTTCGGCATGCAAACGATTTAAACAACCACACAATTTCATTCTACATCTTCCTTGCCTGGCTCGAAACCAATCTTTCTTTTTGGGGAAACTGGTGCTTCGAGCAACGGCAGAATAATCTCGTAGAAAATTTTGAACTGGTCATCATGCCCGGCAAGACGAGTTTCTATTTCCTCGATCTTTGCCGCAATATCGGCATAGCTCAAGCTGACCTTCCGAAGTCTGACAAACGCCTCGATGATCTGAATGCTTACTGCTATTGCCTGCTCGCTTTTCAGAACATTGGCAAGCATCAGGACACCGTGTTCGGTAAATACGTTGACTGGCTTTCTTCTGCCGCCGTGTTTCTCTTTGCTGATCTGCGTTTTCGGTCTTGATATCACAAATTGTGACTTCAAGTTTGCCTCTTCTGACAGGGTAAGTTGAAACATGAAACTTGCCGGGAATCTCTCAAGGTTTCTTTTAACAGCCTGATTCAATACTCTGGTTTCGACTCCGTAAAGTTCTGCCAGGTCAGAATCAAGCATGACTTTCTGGCCTCTGACCTGGTAAATCTTCTGCTCGAGGTATTCATTACTGATCTGCATTAGTTTTGTCATTTGTTACATTACCATCTGGCTTAATGCCGTTTCTTTGCAGGTGCCGGGTTTACTGCCGCCGCTCTCAGCCGATCAAGGTAATCGGCCCATGCCTGCATCATTTCGTGTCGATCTTTTATGAATGTCGTTCTGTTATAAGCCCTGCCGTGGACGTCTTTGACTCCGTGTGCCAACTGCATTTCGATTACCGGCAACGGGTATTTCAGTTCTTCATCAAGCAAGGTTCTCGCTGTCGCTCTCCAGCCATGCCCGCAATGCTCTTCTTTCGCGACACCCATGCGCCGGAAAGCTGCCAGTATCGCGTTATCGCTCATCTCCCTGCTTGAACTGGTCGGACTCGGGAAAACAAACTCACCGCGACCGGTAGCTTGGTGCAAGTCTTTCAATATCCTGACAGCCTGGCGGGAAAGCGGCACAATATGAGGCTGCCTGGTCTTGCTGGCGGTAAAACGCCACTCTGCCCGTTCAAAATCTATATCTGCCCAGCGGGCTTTTCTAAGCTCGCCTGGCCGGACGAAAACCAACGGGGCAAGCATCAGAGCCGATCTGACCACAAAACTGCCGGTGTAACCATCGACGGCGTTGAGAAGCTTTCCTACTTCTGCCGGGCAGGTAATTGCTGCCATGTGCTTTGCCTCTTTTGGCAATGGTTTCAACTGCTTCTTTGCCGCCGCTGTCGGATCTGAGTCGGCCCTTTCGCCTGAAATGGCATACATGAAAATGTTGCTGCAATAACCAATGACCCGGTGAACTGTTTCGGTCAGGCCGCTGGCTTCCATGCGCCGGGCAATCTCGACAATCTGAGATGATTTAATCTCTGACACTGCCAGCTTGCCGATAAAGGGGAAAACATATTTCTCAAGCCCGTAATTGATGCGGTATTTGGACTTTTCTGTCACATCATGTTTCTGAACTGCCTGCCATTCCCTGGCAACAACTTCAAAGCTGTTGGCGCTGGCCTCTGTTATAGATACCTTTTGTGCCTTGCGATTATCAGAAGGGTTTATACCACTTTTCAGTAGAGTAACCATCTCAAGGGTTTTTGCTCTGGCCTCTGCCAGACTGACAGCCGGGTAGGTGCCAACGGAAAGCATCTGGTTTTTGCCCTTGAAAAGATACTTGAATCTCCAACGTTTGCTGCCCTTGTCGGTGATATACAGATATAACCCTGAACCGTCATGGATGCGGGTAACTTTCCTGCCGGGTTCCGGCTTGAGATTCTTAACCTGTGCTGGGTTTAACGACATGGTGTAACACCTCTCGGACATTTGTTGGTTACACTATAAAGTTACACCATTTTCAGGTGTAACGCAACGCGATATCATGTTGTTTTACAAAGTCCGGACAAACAAAAAACCCGCTTCATCAGCGGGTTTTTGCGAGTTTATTACACTTGTTTAAACTCATTCTCGGTGCCGGAAGTCGGGGTCGAACCGACACGCCTTTAAGGGGCGCGGGATTTTGAGTCCCGTGCGTCTGCCAATTCCGCCATTCCGGCCTGTGAGCCTAATCATATCACAATGCCGGAATACGACGCAACAAAATTCAGTCTTTGGCGAGC
>JAKQKW010000479.1 GCA_029560455.1 Candidatus Rifleibacteriota bacterium | reverse complement strand
CGCTGCAGATTAGCGAGAAAAGCTTCGTCGCGGGCCTTTGCCTCGAGCCGTTCCTGCGAAATGGCGCCGAGCATTTTAACCGGGTTGTGATAGGTTTCTTCCCACTGAACCGGGTCAAGGCGACGCCAAAGGGCTATGGCTTCGGGATTCCAGCACCACCAGAGGTTATAAGCAAGGTCCTTGAGGGGGGCCAGCGGCTCCGGCAAACTTGGAACCACGATAAAGGTTCGAATAGGCTTCATTAAGTAAGGGCCTCCTGCGAAAAAAAGTTAGGTGTGCACTTTATACCATTAGCTGACCAAAATCGCAAGCCCTATGCACCACAAACCCGGTGAAACTCGCGAAAATTCACAGTTCGCCGCCTATTGAAATCCCCACAAAAGCTGCACCCGCAAGACAATTTCAAACCAAACTCGGTGCACAAACTGTTTAAAAATTGATCATCTTTTATCTGTGTTTATCGGTGGCCGAGCTTGCTGATGATGAAGTCGGCATCGGCCTTGATTGCCCCGGCCAGCGCCGAAAAATCCGGCGAAGCATAAAAGCGGGCGACCGACGCATCGATGGCGAATTCATTTGAAACCGTGATGAGCCACTTCAGATTGCCAGAACCGCCGAGATCGAAAACGCTCATATAATCGCGATGTCTGACGACGATGCGGCCACTGACGGCTTCGTCGAGCTGCAGGAGCGGAAAATCGCTCTCAACTCTCAGATCCCGGCCGAATGTGCCTGAAAGGCTGATACCCATCTGTTCGCAGATAATCGGCAGCAGATCGGCATGCGTCGTCGGAAAATCGACGCGGCGCGGCGAAACGCCGGCGCCGACAAGAAAAGCCGGGGCTTCGAACTGCCTGACGTGCGGGCCGGTTGCGTGGGCAGTAAAGCCTGATTCGCCCAATGACTCGCCATGATCGCCAAAGATGACGAAAAGTGTATCAGTAAAGCGCCCCTCAGCCTCAGCCTGTCGCAAAAAATCGGCAAGCACCCGGTCGGTGTGAACGGCAGAATTAGCGTAGCGGTTGTTCAGGCCGGCGAAATTTTCGCCGTCGGGCTGCATAAGAAAGAGATTGATTTCTTCAGGGATCACCGGCCGATAGATTTCGCTTTCCGGTGGGTAATAGTAGTTGTAATGCATATTATATAAATAAGCATGAATGGCTTTAAAACCTGGCCGGGCAAGCTCTTCGCGCAGTTTTTCGAGCACCAGCGGCGTGTTTTTCCATTTCGGTTCGGCAGAAACTTCGATGGTTCGGCTGCCCCAGAAATTCGAGCCTGGCATGTTTATTTTTTCCGGCTTGATCAGCAACGTCGAATAGCTGGCATTTTCAAGAAGCTGTTGCAGCGGTGTTGTGGTTGTCCAGCGACCGGTATAGGCAAGATTGATCGGAAAAGAACTGCGAAAAATGCTATGAAAACTGCTGAAAGTAATATTGGTAACCGAAAAATGGTTGTTCAGCCAAAGCCCACGGGCTGCAAAGCCCTGCAGCTCACGCATCAGACGGTCAAACTCGGGTCGGCGCATACTTTCGACCGAGATGATTACCAGATTTACCGGTTTAAAACCGGGTTTAAAAGCCAGAATGTTTTCAGGAAACAATTTATTCTCGTCTAGAGTCAACTGCTGCTGCAAAAGCCCGTTCAGGGCTTGAGCCTGCCGCAGCGCCGGATGGTCAGGAACCGGCAGCATTCCGAGGTCGAGTCTGAGCGGCAGATACTCAAAAACCGAGAGGCGCCCGCAAACTATGTCAAAGCGCAGATGGTTGATGCCGAACAGCACCGACGCGAGCAGCAGCCAGCCGAGAAGCGCTGAAGCTCGTCGACGGCGGCAGGCAGAACTGCCAAGCATCATTTTTGCGACTGGAACCGGCGCCAGCACGAGCAGTGTGAGCTCGAAGACAACTGCCAGATGGCCTTTTCCGAAAAAAAGGAGGGCGGCTTTGACCTCTTCGGCTACATGCATCAGCTGAACCAGATGGTTGAAGCTGATGTGCGTGCGGCCGACCGAAAAAATCATGCGGTCAAAATACAGCCAGGTGAGCAACAGTGTATTTAAAGCGAATACCGGCCATAGAAAGCGGCGATCGACTGCCGAGATCAGCAACCGCTCAAGGCCATACAGCACAAGAACCGCGAGTGAAGCGCTCAACATCACCCATTCAATGATCGAACCGGCAATAATGGTCTGGTAAACGATTGCCATGGCCGCACCCGCCGGAAGAATTGCCGGAGCAAGCTGAAACAGATGCTGATAGCGGCGCAGAGCGAAACTGAACAGCAGAATGAGAAGAAAACAGCCTTCGGGGCCGATAAACTTCATTATTTCGAGAGAATCAGGCGGGCCGCTGATTCTGACAATGGCAAGCAGCAGCAGCACCATGCCGGCAAACTGCAGCAGCAGCGCAAATTCATGCCATGCGGGTGTGATATCTGTGGTGGTTTGAGCTTTTACATTCTGCATTTACGCAATTATACCCTACAAGCCCTGCATCTGAGAAATGAAAAAGCCGGGCAAATGATGGCGGGGGTTGTAATGCCGGCGGGCGTTAAGTATAATACGCCCTGATGAAAAAAACACGACACTTTCTGCTGCTTTTGTTTGTATTGCTGGTGGCTGCGGCTGTTGCCAAAGATTTTCAGCCGGCATCAGACACCTTTGCCATTCCCGAAACGCCGCCCGATATAATCATCACCGCGAACACCATGACGGTTCGCGACGGCAAC
>JAKQKW010000276.1 GCA_029560455.1 Candidatus Rifleibacteriota bacterium | reverse complement strand
GCACCAGGTCTTTGATAAAATCGGCAAAACCATTTTCGCTGTTGCGATAAAATCCGCCGCTGTAAAGGATAATACTCTCACCCGGCCGCAGATTGAAAGTCTTGACACAACATGAAACCCGGCTTCCGGTTGCAAGCGGGGTAGAAGGCATTTCGGCAATTTCTGCATTTCCTTCGGCCAGATTGACTGTTACTGGGAAACAATGTCCGGCATTGGCAACAGTGACTTCAGCTTTCTGACAATCAAGCAGCGCACACTGCATCGTCATGCATTTGCGACCGGCTCTGTTGCTGAGTTCGCGCAGCAGAAAGTCGAGGCGTAACAGAAGTTGCTCCGGCTGGCCATACAAGTGTTTCAGTTGTAAAAGAGCAGCTTTAACAAAAGCAACGATAAGGCTGACGCCGATACCCGAACCGGCTACATCGCCAAGAAGAATCATTATCTTCTCATCAGACAATCGCTCAACCGCAAGATAGTCGCCGGCAAAACGGTACTGGCTGGAGCTGGCGGCAAACCACTTCAGTTTGCCAGATTGAGCCACTTCAGACATATTGTCGCTGAGCTTTTCCTGAACGGTAGAGGCGACCTGGAGTTCTTCGAGATCAACAAGCGTAGTGTTGAATACTCTGGCGAGGTTGCCGAATTCATCACCGCCAAGATCAGCCAGTCGGAAGGCAAAATCGCGTTTCTGCAGAGCCGCGATGCCGCGTTGTAATTCGGCCAGAGGAATCAGGATCGAACGCGAAACAAAAAGCCCCATGGCAAGAGAAACCAGAATACTTACAATCGCCAGAGCTACGAAGATCTGCTTTTTTCGGGTAACCTTGCGGTCTATGGCCGAAGCAGGATAAAGCCCGATCAGACGAATAGTATCTATTGACGTGCATTTAAGTCCCATAAGCAGGTGCTGTTCGCCTTCCCAGTCGCAAAATTCGATTTCGACGCCAGATCTCTCGCGTAGTTTAGCTGAGTAGAGACGCAATTGCTGATCTTCGAGCAGTTCTGGCGGGTTCGAGTAAAAGAAGTTTTCATCGACCGCCATTACCTTGATTCCGATCGGATTACGGTTAAAATCGGTGATAAGCTGGTTTATATAATGCCGGTGCAACCTGTCGGCGTTCCACAAATAAAGAAACACATAGTTGGCCAGCCCGCTGTCAGGATCTCTGAGAAGATCGATATAGGCAGGAAAATAGCGAAAGCCCATTCCCCACTGCCAGAAGGAGCCGGTAGCAGCAAAAAACTCCTGAAACATTTCGAGGGGCCGGAGCTGCCCAAGCGATTCTGCAATAAGCTCGACCTGCGCCATCATCATTTCAGAAATCGGCGTGCGATTGAGCAGCGCCAGATAATACTGACCCAGCTTGCCCATAGAATCGACAAGCGTCTGCATCGAGCTGTAACGAGCCCAGTCAATATGGATATTTTCGACGAACTTGCCGTCTTTCATGATTCCGAGCTCGCTGCCAATGTAGGGAGTGCTGCTGCCGATAAGAAAAAGTCTGAAATGATCGCCAGACTGCGCACTCAGAAACTCCATGATGTTGTTGCGGTCGGGGCGATGGTTCTTCAGGCGCTTTTCGAGAATACTGAGAGATTTGCGCATTCTTCGCAGCTGGCGTGAATATTCGCCGACAAACATTTCGTCGATATTCTGCAGATAGGTAACGCCCTGGCTGAAGCTTTCGGTTTGCAAATACAGTCGGTATTGCCCGAGATAATCATGCCCGATCAGCGCCATTATCAGAAGTGAAATCGCGTTCGACAGCACAAAAAGAACTATCAGCTGTTTTCTGATATTAAGACTGAGGCTGCTGCCACAGCAGATAACCTGATAACTGCGCCAGAGAATATACAGTGCCAAAGCCACGAGGAAACCAATAAGCAGCCAGGCCCATTTATTTATTACAAGTCGTTCAATGCTGTCAGCATCTATGTAACAGACGCCGCACAAGTCTTTTTTCAGAGCATTTTTAAAAACATACCAGTCACGTATTCTGACGGGGTTCTCATAGCTGCTGCTGATAGCCGCCATTTCAGGTTTTGAAAAATCTGAGGGGCCGACACCCAGCCAGTTTTCTGCATTCACAACCCCGATTCTCATGTCAGAGCTGCTGGCAACCGCATTTATAAAGAATTTGAGGCCAGGCACACCCCTGACCACATCGTGGTCAAAAAAAGCGGCCAGACCCATGTGCTGTCGCATTCTGATCCAGGATAGTTTTTTCTGCAGAGAGCTGTCGGATAGAATAAGAGCTATGTTTCTTCCAGAATAGCATCGATGGTAAAGCTCGGGAAAAAACTGCGGTCCGAAAATCTTGCGCAGATTGCTGGTTGCGCTGGCATCGGCCACCTCGATCTTGCGCCTGCCGATACCGGTGAGCGTCTCCCAGGCATAGCGCATATCAGCGCCGGTACTGCGCCAGTCAAAATCAGCTGAATGAATGTTGCCGTTTTTATCCCAGATCATGTATTCAAACTGCATACCACTGCTGCTGCGTAATTTTTCCAGATCATCTTTGAGCTGTCCGGGATTTTTCGCATTCTGAAAGGTTCGATTCATCAGGGAACAGATATACAGGTTGGCATCGGCCGACACCCGCAGGTTTTCAAGGGTATCGGCAGCTTTGATCTGGTAGCGGCGCAAGGAAGACTCGGCATGCAGCTTTTCGAGATAGACAAATGTCTGCCATGCCACCAGCAGTGGTACAACTACCGCAAAAAATGCAAACGTCAGCCAGTTTGCCATGCATTTTCGCTTATCGGTGTCAGTCATTATCATATCTCAGCATCAGAAAGGTGATATCATCATCCTGTGCGGCAGCCCAGCCCTGATAACCGCGGTAAATGCCTTCCCACCAGGTTTCCAGATCAGTATGCCAGGTTGCCAGCAACAACTTTTCAAAACGCGCAAAGTCGAAGGCATCGCCCATGGCATTAGTAGCCTCGATTATGCCATCGGTATAAAGAATCAGTGAATCGCCAGGCATAAGCCGGCCGCTGATTTCAGAATAGGGTTTGCGCGCCTGGCTGCCGAGCGGCATTCCAACAACCTTAACGTAATCGACTTTATCGCGGGCAGCACTCACAACGACCGGGTAACATTGCCCGGCATTGGCTACCCTGAATTCACCTGTCTGATGATTCACTTCGAGGCAGAGCGCTGTCATCATGCGTTTCCAGCCTCTTGATTTGAGGTGCAGAAACAGCGAGTTGGCGCTCTTGAGCAGCTCGGCCGGCCCGGCCTTTCTGGCCTCTTCAGAAGAGGCTACTACTGCCTTTGCCATCGACATGACCAGAGCAGCCGGAATACCGTGCCCGGCGACATCGCCAAAATAGACACCAAAGCGTTGTTCATTGACTTTAAAGTAATCAAAATAGTCGCCACCCATTTTGCTCATAAAAATTGAGCGGGCAAAAAGACTGACGTGACCGAACTGCTCTCTGCCCGGGGGCAGCAGGCTCTCTTGAACGGCAGTGCCAACCGCCAGTTCATGCATGCCGGCGATGGTTGAATTAAAAGCCGAGGTTAGCTTACCGAACTCATCTCCCGAAGCATAGTCGATGCGGTATTTAAAATCGCGCCGCGCAATCGAGCGCATACCCTGTGAAAGCGCATTAACCGGGCGCAACAGACGACCCGAAAAAAACCTGACGATTACCAGCACGATGAAAAAACTCAAAAGACCGGCCAGAATTACACCCCGGCGCAACTCTTCGATTTCGCCAAGAATGATCGAGCTCGGATACAATGTCATGATGATGGCATCAGAAAGCTCGATTCCGACAAGAGAAGTTGCAACGAAGTGCTCTCCTGACAGCCCAAGATTGTTTTCTGTAATGAGTTTCCGTGACTGCGTGAGGTGCATCAAGTTGCGCACCTGGCGATGATGTTGAGCATTCAGAGGAAATATGGTTTCAGTGCCTTTTTCCATTACCAGCAGTTTTCGCGGGCTGATCTGACGATTAACCTCTTCGAGATGCTGGTTAAGAAAGGTGCGTTGCAAATCGCCGGGGCGCCACGAAATTACCAGAAATCCCCACGAATCATGACGTGATCGGTCACCCAACATCTCCAGATAGGTCCAGCGCAGACCTGAGCCAAAATTTTGCGGGCTGATATTGCCAAGCTGTTCGAGAACTCCAGCATAAAGACCACCATCATCAGTGATCTTCTCAAGCATGGTTCGTCGGGCTCCGACAAAATCTGCGTCAGCATGGTTAAAAAATTCGAGAGCACCCTTGAAAAAATCCCTGATGATCTTTACCGAGTTGGGCAGAGCTTCGCTGCCGGCGTGCAGAATCTGGTTGCCATCGCAGTCGTAGATGTAACTTTCGCCCGGATTGAAGGTAAGAATGAATTTTTTAAGACTGGCAATCTCATCATCTGGCCATTTTCTGTTGCCATAATGGCGATTCTTTTTGCTGACGTAATCTGAAATCAGACCTGCCATTCGTTCGCGACCATCAGGATAACCGTTGTCGAACTGTTTGATGATGCGCACAGACTGATCGTGCGTGGCATTGATAAGAGAGTTTTTTTTCTGCTCGAAAAATTCATAGGCAGTGGCCGCCAGAATCAGCATGGGCAACCCATTGGCAAACAAAAAAAGCAGCAGAAGTTTCTGTCTTATCGACAAAGCAAAATCAGCTGAACGCAGGCTGAGACACCAGATAATGAAAGCCGTCAGGATAAGCCAGCGAATCATTCGCAGCATGAATTCGGCTGTTGCCCGCTCGGGATGAATCAGATTCATCTGTTTGTCGAGCAGAGAAAACACAACGAGACGCGGCGAAATCTGCCTGAAAAAGATCAGGCTATGCTCATTTTCGACAAACTCTACCGCTGAATTGGCGTAAGCGTTTGCCTGAATGACCAGCTCGTTCTGATGGCGATCGATACCATAAACATTCATCTGCTGAGTATCGAACAAACCAAGCCGTATCGCCTCACCACTCTGATTGTAACGATCGACGATCAGTCGCGGACCGATGTCACGTCCGATCAAATCTCGATGAATAAAAGCTATGATCGTAAAATTGTTCAGTCTCTGATACCAGAGCAGTGCCTTTTCAGGTTCTTCACTGGCTCTTATACAACTGCCAAGATAACCTTCAAGCAGAGGCAGGCTCAGATGCTTTTCCATGAGAAACTGCCCAAAATAGCCACGCAATAGACCGATACGGCTGCGCACGTCATCGAGACGATCGGGATAAGGAATGATGACTTCAGCTACATGCGCCTTAACGCTTGCAATAACCCGATGCATGCCTTTAAAGACATACTGAAAACGCTTTTCATCAGACATTTCGTCGAGAATGCGCCCGGTCGAGTCATAGACTGTAAATCTGAACATACCGGGATATCTGGACTTATAATATTTCAGGCGCCGATGGCATTCCTGCAGCGGACTGGCTGAGCTGTCGGCCCTGCGAAAATCAGCCTGCAGCATGCCATGAAAGTATTTGTCGTCAGAGTGATATTTGCTGATCTGATCGAGCGAGTCGCGCATTTTTTCGCGCCATTCAAGAACCTGACGCTCGCGCACCAGACTGTAATGGCTGAACATGGCTACGTAAAGCAGACCGGCCGGCAACAGAAGGCCGTAAACAACCCGGGCC
>JAKQKW010000464.1 GCA_029560455.1 Candidatus Rifleibacteriota bacterium | reverse complement strand
GTTCTCGGAGCAGCTAAAATGACCAGAGAAGAAATCATCAAAAGCTGCCTGATCTTCGCTACCGGCCTGTTTCTGCTGGCATTCACCCTCGGCCCTTTCATCTGGATGATCTGGATATCTCTGGCTGACCGCGCCGATTTTCTGGTAACCGGCCAGGTCGAATATTCACTGAGCAACTACCGTCAGGTGCTGACCGCACATTCACTGCATTTTCTCGATTACCTGTCGAACAGCCTGTGGATCTCGACAATTACCGCGATTATCGTCACCCTGTTTTCGAGCATGGCTGCTTATGCAGTTTCGCGCATGCGCTTTCCCGGCCGTTCGCTGGTGCCTCTGCTAATTCTGGCGATGTCGATGTTTCCTCAGATCAGCATCGTCGGCTACCTGTTCGAAATGTTCTCGAAAGCCGGCCTGATCAACTCGCACATGGCTCTGATCCTGCCATATATCGCCTGGACAATTCCAATTGCTCTATGGATCAACATGAGCTACTTCACCCAGATTCCGCTCGATCTCGACAAAGCGGCTCTGGTAGACGGTGCCGGTCGCATGAAGGTGCTTTATAAAATCATCTTCCCGCTGGCACTGCCAGGTATATTCTCATCGGCGCTGCTTGTTTTCATCGCCTGTTTTAATGAATTCCTCTTCGCGATAATGCTGACTATCGACTATACCGCGCAGACATTGCCGGTAGGAATCGCGCTCTTTCAGGGCCTGCACGGCGAAATCCCGTGGGGCAACCTGATGGCCGCTTCAGCAATCGCTTCAGTGCCGCTGGTAATTCTGACACTCATTTTCCAGCGCTATATAGTTGCCGGCCTGATGGGCGGCGCAGTAAAGGGATAACCCGGAGGCCTCATCATGCAAGCTACAAAAATCACGATAAAGAGTCTGGCAAAAAGTTTTGTCACCTTTCGCGGAAAAGTAGACGTGCTCAAAAGCATAGACCTCGCGATCGAACCAGGCGAATTTTTTGTGCTGCTCGGGCCTTCCGGCTGCGGCAAAAGCACGCTGCTCAATCTGCTGGCTGGCCTCGAAAAGCCGAGTGGCGGCGAACTCTATTTTGACCAGGAGCTTGTCGCAGATTCTGTCGGCAAGTTCAGCGGCCCCTTTGAACGTGATATTTCGATGGTTTTTCAGAGTTATGCGCTCTACCCGCACATGACCGTCGAAGAGAACATCGCTTTTCCGCTGACCAACCTGCCACAGGTGCCAGCGCCAGAAGTCATGAAGGCAAAAGTAAAAGAAGCGGCAACCCTGCTGCAGATCGACCACCTGCTCGACCGCAAACCGGCCGAATTATCGGGCGGGCAGCGCCAGCGCGTAGCCATTGGTCGCGCCATAGTGCGCAATCCCAGGGTCTGTCTGATGGACGAGCCATTGAGCAACCTCGACGCCAAGCTGCGCAACGAAATGCGTGCGCATCTCAAAGATTTGCAAAAGAAACTCGGCGTGACCACGATCTACGTTACGCACGACCAGCTCGAAGCAATGACCCTCGGGCACAGAATCGCCATCATGAACAATGGCGTGCTGCAGCAGGTTGGTACCCCTGTCGAGATTTACCGGGCGCCGGTTAACCAGTTCGTTGCAAAATTCATCGGATCACCGACCATGAACATGCTCAGTGGCGAGCTCAGCGAAGAATCCGGCCATCTCTACCTGCAGGCCGATGCGCTCAAAATCAGGCTTCCAGCTGAGACTGCCGGCAGCCTGAGAGCCAGAAATCTGAAAAAGGTAACTCTGGGCGTGCGCCCCGAAAGGCTTTATGTAAAATCAGAAGGAGAGCCAAATCTGGCTCTCCCGGTGAATGTAATCGAAAACGTCGGCCCTGAATATCTGGTATATTCATTTCATCAGCATGGCCAGATCGTGGTAAGAACACCTGATGAACCGGCTGGCGACCGCCTGGAGCTTTCGCTCGAAGCCGCTCATCTTCATCTTTTCGACGAACAGGGAACAAGAATCAATCTATGAATAATCCAGAAAGCCTTATTGGAATTATAGTCGGTCTGTTCGCAATGATCTGCTCTTACATGGACTTCGACTTTTTCATGAATCATCACAAGGCCAGATTCTTCATAAATCTGTTCGGCCGCAATGGAACCCGCGCGTTTTACTTCGCGCTCGGCTTTTTTCTACTGATCGTCGGCTTCGGAACGCTTAAATGATCACTATTCTGTTTTAATCTATGGCAAAATCCCGTGGTTTCACATCAGTCCGTCATCCTGCACGAAGTCGCAGGATCCATGATAACTACCGAGACATGGACTCTGCGACTTCGCGTCGCTACGCGCAGAATGACTAGAGAGAAGACTATCGATCTCTCACGCGATACAGAAGTTTACCAACGGTTGTTAGCAGGAGCCTTTTCGGGTTGGGGTTTCTTTCTGGGTTCTGGTGCGGGAAGCTGCGGCAGAATTTTTACGAATTCGCCAAACATTTTTGAAATGGCAATTTTTGGGTCAGTGATTTCGACCATCGCCTGAACCGAATTGTTTTTGGCTTCACCACGGCTGTACATCAGCTTCGCTTCCAGCTTACTGTCGAGCAGCTGAATAAAAACACCATGCGGCTCAACTCCTTCGCTGATATATTCAGAGAACCACTCGGCCGCCGGGTTGGGGCTGCGCCCCATTTTTTCCATGCGTTCCAGACGGCGGGTCTTGTTCTTTTCCAGTTCATTTTTGAGATATTCGCGACCACCGATCATTACGGCAGCATAGGCTTTGTCATTAAGCTGCGGCTTCATTTCATTGAATTCACTGCTAACCTCTTTGCCATCGAGAGCATCGATATAGGCGCGCAATGCGGGCAGAGTGCCAAAAGCGACCCGACTGGCATCGATAAAGCAAAGCCCACCCTTTTCATCTTTTGATTTGTAAATGGTAAGTCTGCCGAGACTCTCTTCACCGAACACATCAGGCCCGATCTTGTCTTTGATGAAACCCATGATCTTGTCCTGATTGAACGTGCCGGTCAGAACTACAGATGCATGGTCTTCGCGTTTAGTAGCGCCTTTTTTGAGCATCAGCTGAGCGCGCGAGATATCCTTGAGCGGATTAAAAGCAGTCGCGGCAAAAAATTCATCGATTTTTTCGCGGGCCATTGGTGGAATCGGAGCGGCCTTGAGCAGATCTCCAAGAGGCAGGCCTGAATGATTGTTAACGAACACAACGAGATCGGCACCAGCCGGAATCGGTTCAAGATCGACCGCTTGAGCGGGCACATAAGACAGAGCGACAAGAACGAGAACCGTGTACAGAATTTTTCGAAACATGGCAACCTCTCCTAAGTTTAAATAGTGCCAACATTCACCTTACTCTTAAATACAGAAAAATTACAAGACGGTTCAATTTCACTTTTCAGGCTTCTTCGGGCGCTTTTTGAATGGTGATTTACGCTTCTTGAGTGATGTCTTTTGAACACGCTCTACCCGATTTTTTTCGGCCTCATAAGCTGCAATGGCTAACTGAGCACGCACACGCCCTTCCTTACCGGGTTTTCGGCGGCGGTATTCGCCATCGCTTTGCATTTCCCAAAGAGTTGAATTATCTGACCTCTGAATTTCGAGCTGCTGGATGATCTCCTTTTTGAGCGCATCGTCCTCGACGGGAAACAGTATTTCGACACGGCGGTCGAGATTGCGAATCATCCAGTCGGCACTCGACATGTAGAGTTCATGGTTCTTGTTGTTATAAAAATATAAAATGCGCGAATGTTCGAGAAAACGGTCGATGATACTGAAAACCCGGATATTCTCGCTCAGACGCGGAACTCCGGGGTTGAGACAACAGATTCCCCGGACAATGAGAGTAACTTTGACACCGGCAGCTGATGCTTCATACAAAGCATCGATCAGTGCCTGATCGACAAGTGAATTCATCTTGGCTACGATTTCGGCACGCAAACCCGACTGCGCATTGCTCGTTTCCTGAGCTATCTTGTCGAGCAGGAACTGGCGCAAATCGAATGGTGCCGAAATGATCTTCTTGCGCCGCGGTGGTTCGCAATAGCCGGTAAGATAGTTGAATACACCGGCAATGTCGGCAGCAAAAGAATTTCGACATGAGAAATAGCCGACATCTGTGTACAGCCGCGCTGTTTTGTCATTGTAATTACCTGTTGACAGGTGAACGTAGCGTTTTATGCCACGCGCCTCCTCGCGCACCACCAGTGTCATCTTGCAGTGTGTCTTGAGTCCGACCAGGCCATAAGAAACGTGGCAGCCGGCATCTTCGAGCTGCCTCGCCCAGGAAATATTCTGAGCCTCGTCGAAACGCGCCTTGAGTTCGACCACGACGGTTACCTGCTTACCATTGTTGGCGGCGCGCTTTAAGGATCTGATGATCGGGGAATTGCCAGAAGTTCGATAGAGAGTCTGCTTGATCGCCAGCACCGAAGGGTCTTTGCTGGCTTCCTCGACGAATTTTTCGACTGGCACAAACGATTCGTATGGCAGGTTCAACAGGCGATCACCAGCGGCAATAATCGAAAAAGTGCTCTGATTGGCGGCAAATTCAAGCGGCATGACCGGAACGATTTTTTCATCACGAAGTTTAGCGTTGTCGTAAACTCCGTAAAACTCCATAAAAGAAGCCGTATTCAGCGGCCCATCGATAAAACTGGTGAGCTCAGCCCCAATGCTGAAACGCTCGTGCAGAAAGGCGACCATCTCTTCGGCGGCGCTCTTTTCAACTTCAAGGCGAACCGGGTAGCCACGCTCTCTGGTTTTGAGCTCGCTTTCGATTGTCGAAAGCAGGTCACGCGCTTCTTCTTCGTCGAATGAAAGCTCGGCATCACGAATAATCCTGAACACACAGGCTTTTTCGAGTTTATAACCTTCGAAAAGATCCTTGAGAAACAGGCGCACCAGCTCTTCGCAATAAATATAGCTCCCGGCGGCTATTTCAAAAAATCTTTCGCGGCCCGGTACCGGAACTACAGCATACAACGGCTGCGACTTGCCCCTGCTGGCCGAGAGTTTAACCAGCATATTCAAAGTTTTGCCGGGAATGAAAGGAAAGGGACGCGCCTGATCGACCGCCATCGGCGTCAGAATCATCAGAAACTTCTTGAGAAACTTCTCGCGCACTTCCAGCAACATGTCGTCAGGTAAAGTAGCGGTTGTATAAAAGAACACGCCTTCCTTTTCGAGGGATGGCAGTATTTCTTTGTTGAGCATCTTGTATTCGTGCTCTACCAGCTTTTCGATACGCCGGCCCATCATCTCAAAAACCTCTTCGGGCCGATGACCAGAGATATAGCGTTCGCGGTAACCCAGCCTGATCTGCGACATTATACCAGAGACACGTACCATAAAAAATTCATCGAGGTTCGAAGCAAAAATTGCTATAAACTTCAGGCGCTCCAGCAGCGGAGCTTCTTTGTAAGCCGCCTGCTCGAGTACGCGTGAATTGAATTCGAGCCAGCTCAGTTCGCGATTTAGATATCTTTTGATTTTCATGTTCTTGTCCGTTCAACAGCCAGTTTCAGCTTGATGCCAAAAAAGTCCTCAAAAAGATCTTTGCGGGAATTAAAAGAATTTTCGATCGAAAACGGTTCTTCAAGACAGTCGACAATGATGATGATACCGCTCTCATCACAATCGAAGCGAATTTTCCGAATATTCTGGCGCTGCGAATTTTCGAGACTGTCAGCGATTCTCAACAGCGAAGCAAGCTTCATAACTGTCATGCGCGCCGGGTGCGACAATGCCATGAATTCAGGATGTGTCTTTTTAGGCAGACTGCTACGATGATAACGCACTATATTGGCGATTACGCCTTTCTCTTCTTCGTTGAAGAAAGGAAAATCCTGAGCGTTCACTATATACTGCGAATGCTTGTGTCTGGCACGGCTTGCGATCACGTTGCCGATATCATGCAATGTTGCTGCCGCCAGCAGGTAATTACGTTCACTTTGCCCCATCAGATGTATCTGCCGGGTAGCATCAAAGATTTCGAGAGCCAGCGAAGCCACGTGCTGAGCATGCACGGCATCAAATGACAATGCATTGCCGATATTTTCAACATACCGGCTGATACCTGTAGCGAGCCGGGCTGTATAATGTTCACTCTTTCTGGCAACGATATTGTTCAGCAGGCACTCGCCCAGCGGCAGGCTGAACAGTTTGAGTTCAGAAGCCTTGAACATGCGCATGAGATGAATCACAGTCACCAGCGCGGCAATAATGCCTTCAGCCTTGTCATAAGAGATCTGCAGCTTATGAAAAAGTTCTTCGACAGAATAGCCTTTTATATCGTTATAGAGCTTAACTAATTCTTTCAGAATCAGGTTTTTGCGAGGCTCGCCGCCAAATCGGCGGTTAAGCACAAACAGAATTTCGTCAAGTTCCTGCCCGGTGCCATAAAGCGACTGAATCGAATACTTGGCAAACTCAAGCATCAGCGGGCGCAGTTCATTGCCAACCGTGGTCTCGAGAAAAGCCGGATAGTATTCTTCGGTATACCGGTTGCGACGAAACTCCTGGTTCATCTTCATGAAACCAATATCGAGCGAGGCATTGTACAGCAGACCGTCTTTCGAAAACACCATGAGTTCTGACCGACCGGCACCCAGACTGAACCCGGCTGAACACTGGCTGGTTTTGATCTTCTTTTTCAGCTGCTCGGAAAGCAGAAAGGAGGTCTGTGCCGGCGAGAAGACTTCTACTTCGATTCCGGTCTGACTGCGCACATTATCGATGAAAATATCGCGATTAGCGGCCTCACGAATTGCAGTAGTAGCACAGGCTGTTATACTACGCGCTCTGAACATCTGCATCACCCTGCGATAATCATGCAGTATCTCGATGCAGCTGTTGATGGTTTCGCGAGCCAGACGGCCATTGCGAAAGGTATCTTTGCCGAGAGGAACCGGATGGCTGAGATTTTCGAGCAGATTGATCTTCTTGCCGACATGTTCAGCAACACACATTCTGATAGCGCTCGAACCAATATCTATTACCGTAATTATCTCGCTCATACAGGTTATGCTTTCGCCGCATACCAGGCGGCACCAAGTGCTACCGCATCGTCGCCAAGCTTTGAAACTATAATTTCTACGCCCTCAGCCCCACCGGCTATTGCGTATTTTCTGGCGTTTTCTGCAATAACCGGCAACATTACCGAACCCATCTCTTCGATCACGCCACCACCCAGAATCAAAGCTTCAACACCAATCAGATTGATGATGTTGGCAGCGGCAATACCTATCGCTTCTGACGCACGGTCTATCGCTTTGACGACCAGAGCGTCCTTCTTTTTGTAGCACTCATTCAGGGCGGCAGAGCCGACCGTAGTGCGCCATTCCGGCGAAATCTCTGACAACAGAGTTTTCATACTGTTCTTCTCTTCCTGCTTTTTCATGTATTTGACCATGCCGGCCTTACCGGCAATGGCTTCGAGACAGCCTTTTCTGCCGCAGTTGCATTCGGGCCCGTTGATCTTTACGACCATGTGCCCGACCTCGCCGGCCGTGAAGTTTTTGCCGCGGTTGATGCTGCCATTGCAGATATGGCCGCCGCCGACACCGGTTCCGGCAAAAATACCGTAAACATTGCTGAATTTGCTGGCAGCACCAAAAGAGTATTCGCCAAAAACGCCCATATTAACGTCGTTATCCATGAAAACAGATTTTTTCAGGCGCTCAGACAGCATTCTTGCCAGCGGCACATTTTTCCAGCCGAGATTGCAGGCATCGAGCAGCATACCGGTTGCAGTATTAACCGCAGAAGGGACAGCCAGGCCAATCTTTTCGACTTCATCATCAACAATTTCAGACTTTTTCAGCAACTCGGCATAACAGGTGACGATATTTTCAAACACAGCGTCAAATCCAGATGATGCCTGAGTTTTGATTTTTTTCCGCGCGATTATTTTGCCACTGCTGTCGCAGAGAATTGAATAAATCTTGGTTCCACCAAGATCGATACCGCAGTAATACCTCATAAAACACCCTCTTTCAGAATATTTTCACATTGCGCCCAAACACCTTTGTGAATAGACGCGACTTTTTTTCAAATGCCGACAGGTCAATGCCCGACTTGAGCGAACCTGACAACTGCAGCGCAACCGACTCGGCATTATAACTAAGGCTGAATTCGCCAATCCGCTGCCGGTGGTCGCGGTCAAGAACATCGGCGATGCGCAGTATTGCGGCCAGAGCCGCGACCCTGTTCTGATCACAATCTGAAAGATGTGAATAAAACTCATGCTCGGGCTTTGGTTCGCTCTTTCGATGATATCTGGCAACCAGCGCCGCCAGCAGCATATCTTCGTGCGATATGCCAGGAATCACTGATTTCATAATGAGACTGCATGAATTCTTGTGATGCCCGCGCATTCCGGTACAGGTGCCAATGTCGTGCAGCATGGCGGCAATCACCAGAATCTGGCGGTCGCCGGCGGCCAGGCCGTGCAAAGTGGTTGTCGCATCAAAGATGATCTGGGCCAGCATCGTTACCTGCAACGCATGCTTTTCGTCAAAATTGAGACCACGACCGATAAACAGGGCACTGCTGATCAATGCAGTCTGCACGTTGAGATGGGAAAATTTTTCAGCGAAGCTGTTTAGCGCAGCATCGCCCGCACGGGCATCTGAAAGTTGCTGTGAATTCGCATTCGCCATCGACTGCTCCACCAGAACCGGTATGCAGAAGAACAGCCTCAATCTACTATCTTAACCAGCAATTGTCAAACCGCCGAATAGAGTGCACTGGCAAATGTAACAAATGTGACAGCGCCCTGTTTGCGCCAATTCAAGAAATTATGTACACAGTCTGCTTTGTGGTATAGTTGTCGTAAGTTATTATCAGGCGACCGGTGCCACACAACAGACATTATATAATTGCCGGATTTGCCGACAGACTAAGGATCTCAACAGGAGAAACAATATGCTCGAAATGGTGGATCTTGGAAAAAAGCTCGAAAAAGATGAATACAAAAAGCTCATGGACGATCTTGAGCGCCGCTTAACAGAGTTACAACAGAAAACACGCGAACTCGGCATAGCTACAGCGCTGGTTTTTGAAGGTCTTGAAGCAGCCGGCAAGGGTACAATCATCAACAAGCTGATGCTGCCGCTCGACCCGCGCGGATTCAAGGTTCACCCGATTCAGCCACCGACGCTTGAAGAATCGATGTTTCCCTTTCTGATCAGATTCTGGAAGAAACTGCCAGAAAAGGGGCGACTCGGCATTTTTGACAAAAGCTGGTATGACAGAGTTCTTACCGACAGAGTTACTGACAAAGTTTCAAAAAAAGACTGCCAGCAGGCTTTTAACGAAATTCTCGCTTTTGAGAGACAGCAGGTAGATGCCGGCGTGGTTCTGATCAAGTTCTGGTTTCATATCTCCAAAAAAGAACAGGCCAAAAGATTCAAGGAAATCAGAAAAAACCCGTCACTGTCATGGAAGATTGGCAAAGACGAGCTCAAGCAGCACCGTGCCTACAGTGAATACATAGAAGCGGCTGAAGAAATGCTGGAAAAGACCAACACCAGCCAGGCACCGTGGATAATCATCGAAGCGCACGACCGGCGTTATGCTACGACCAAGGTTTTCGAGGCTCTGGCTGAAGCCTGGGAAAACGCGATAAAACAGCATCAGACAACGGTCAAAAAAGCCTCGACCAAAGCTACCAAACTTACGCCGAGAAACGTCACGGTGTTGTCAGCGCTTGATCTGGCGCAGTCTCTTGACGAAAAAACTTACCGTAAAGAGCTTGAAACCTATCAAAAGCGAATACGCGACCTCGAACACGAGATTTACATTCACCGCATACCCTGCGTTATTGCCTACGAAGGCATGGATGCGGCCGGCAAAGGCGGCAACATCAAGCGCCTCACCGAAAATCTCGACCCACGCGGCTACGAAGTTATTCCGATTGCAGCGCCGACCAAAGAAGAGCTTGCCAGGCATTATCTATGGCGTTTTGCCAGAGAAATGCCGAAAGCAGGCCACATAACGATTTTTGACCGCACCTGGTATGGTCGCATTCTGGTTGAACGCGTTGAAGGTTTTTGCACTGAGGAAGAATGGCGCCGCGCCTATCGCGAGATAAATGAATTCGAAGCTCATCTTGCTGATTTCGGCGCGGTAGTGGTCAAATTCTGGTTGCATATCGATCAGGACGAGCAGCTGAAACGCTTCAAGGAGCGCGAAAACACTCCATGGAAAAGCTGGAAAATAACCGAAGAAGACTGGCGAAACCGCGAGAAATGGCCGAAATACGAATCAGCCATCAACGACATGCTCGCCAATTGCTCGACCAGTTACGCTCCCTGGACCATCATCGAGGCCAACGACAAATATTTCGCCCGCATCAAAACGCTTAAAACCGTAGTCAAAGCTCTCGAAAAAGCCCTCAAAAAATCCTGATCACAAACAAGCCGAACGCGCCTTTCGAGTATTCGAGAGGCGCGTTTTTTATCGCAAAAACGAAGAAAGAGAGAAAGAACTTAATCCGCAGATTGAGCAGGCCGATGTGCGCAGATTATGAAGGGAGAGAGAGCACGAGCACGATATCAGAAAAATCGGGGTAATCGGTGAAATCGGCGGATGATTCTTTATTGTTCTTCTTTGTGGCTCGGTGGCTTTGTGCGAGGGTTTACAGACTATTTTTTCTTGTCTTTTTTGTCTTTTTTCTTGTCTTTTTTCTTGTCTTTTTTGCAGCTGCCGTCGCACTTGTCTTTTTTACTTTTGCCGCATTTGCATTTTCCCATGGTCAGATCCTTTCGGCCGCTGCAGCGGCAGACACAACATATATTTTAACAATCAGCCGAACCAGCTGCGGGCGAGCAGGTTGGCGAGGGCGATGGTCGGGGCGGTGTCGGTCTTGAACAGGCGGCGACCGAGCCAGACCGGCTGCCAGCCTTTATCAAGCAGCAGGTTCACTTCGCGGTCGGAGAAGCCGCCTTCGGGACCTGAGGCCAACCAGATCGAGCTGCGTTCGGGATGTGCCGGCAACTCGTGCAGAGAAACCGAAAGGGCTTCTTCGTGCAGCAAAATCGGCGTGGTATCAGCACCGGGAGCCGGCAAGTCTGCGAGCGATGACGGGTCAGTGACTTCGGGCAGCAGGCAGCCGCCGCACTGTATCATGGCAGTGGCAGCGATCTTGCGCCAGCGTTCGACCTTGGCGGCGCCGGGGCTTTTGACGACGCAGCGTTCGACGAGCAATGGCACGATCTTGACGACGCCCATTTCGACCGCTTTTTCGATGAGCCATTCAAAGCGTTCGCCCTTCGAGATTGCGGCAAAAACCGTCACTCTAAGCGCCGGTTCGCGCTGCGGAGTCTGCCATTCGCTGGCACGGTATGAACCGTTACGGCCGAGAACCGCAGTCGCTTCATGGCCACAGCCGTCGGTGATTACGAACTCATCGCCTTCGCGCAGGCGAAGAACGCGTTCGAGACGATGACGATTGTCAGCGTCGAGAGCGCCTTCGAGCGAAGGCTCGATTACGCGGGCATGCGGAACCATCGATCACACCTCGATCTGTGGAGCGTCTTCCCAGAGGTCTTCAAGATTGTAGAACTTGCGGGCTTTGGGCTGAAAGATGTGCAGCACGAAATCGCCGCCGTCAATCAGTATCCAGTTCGCGGCCTGGTCGGATTCAAGCCTGACACCGCCAACATTGGGGATTTTGATGAGTTTGGCCACCGTATCGGCAAGAGTCTGCACATGCGTACTGCTGTTGCCGGAGCCGATTATGAAGTAGTCGGTATAAGGCACCAGGCCGGTGAGGTCGAGAACGACAAGATCTTCGACCTTTTTGTCTTTGAGCGCATCGATAACGATTTTGATTGATTCAGGAACAGCTTTGGACTTTGACAATGCAACCTCCGGAGTTAACAAGAGGGAGCGCAGAAGCTGCGCCCCCTCGCAATCTTTCTACTGACAGTCGGCAGACAAATTTCAGATGCCTTTGAACACCGAGTAAACGTAGCGACCGAACATGTATTTCTTTTCTTCGACGTAATCGAAGCCCTTTTTGAAAGCAGCCTGATTGATCTCGAGCATTTCCTTCTTGCCGCCTGGCATCAGACCGGGCAGAGCTGCAACGAGATCTTCATAGGTGATGAGCTTGCTGAACTTCGAGTAGGCTCCGGCCATGACCAGATTGGCGACGCGCGGGTTGCCGAGTTCTTCAGCGATTTCGCTGGCCGGGATTTCGACGAGTCTGATGTCATCGCGGAATTCCTGGCGTTCGATCAGAGAAGAGTTATACATGAGCATGCCGCCGGCCTTGATCTTGAGGTTGAACTTGGCAACCGAAGGCCTGTTCATGGCTATAACCGTATCAGGAACGGTCACCATGGGCGAAGCAATTTCATTTTCGGAAAGAATTACCGAGCAGTTTGCCGTGCCACCACGCATTTCGGGGCCGTATGACGGAATCCAGGACACGTGCTTACCGGCATGCATACCGGTTTCAGCCAGCACCTTTCCCAGAAATAGTATGCCCTGGCCCCCGAAGCCTGCCAGAATAATTCTTTCAACTTTTGACGACATATACGCCTCCTAGGGTGTTATTGCGAGCTGTCAGGATTTTTCGACGCCGTGGGTATCTTTGAAAGTACCCAGTTTGAAGACCGGCAACATGTTCTCGGTCAGCCATTTGTGTGAATCGACCGGTTTTTTGCCCCAGTTGGTCGGGCAGATCGATACGACTTCGACGAAGCTGAAACCCTTGCCCTCTTTCTGCAGCTTGAAAGCGTTGTAAATGGCTTTCTTGGTCTTCATCAGATTGGCGGGGTTGTTTACGGTAACGCGGGTCACGTAAGCCGGGCTTTCGAGAGTGGCGATGATTTCGCTCATGTGAATCGGGTTACCAGCTGTCGAGGCATCGCGGCCATAAGGTGAGGTCTGAGTTTTCATGCCGATCAGCGTGGTCGGAGCCATCTGGCCACCGGTCATGCCGTAAATGGCGTTGTTGATGAACACCACAGTGATGTTTTCGCCGCGATTGGCGGCATGAATGATTTCTGCGGTGCCGATAGCGGCGAGATCACCGTCACCCTGGTAGGTGAAAACAATCGACTCCGGTCTGACGCGTTTGATGCCGGTAGCTACTGCGGGAGCACGGCCGTGTGCGGCCTGATTGAAATCAAGGTCGAAATAATCATAGGCAAAAACCGAGCAACCAACCGGCGCGACGCCGATAGTGCGGTCTTTGATTTCGAGTTCGTCGATGACTTCAGCGATCAGGCGATGAACTACGCCGTGATCGCAGCCGGGACAGTAGTGGAAAGGCTTCTTGCTCAAGCTCTGTGGTCGTGAAAATACCTGTTTCATTTATCCTGGCTCCTTTCAGTCGGGTCTGACAATCTTGTCGACTTCGTTGAGGATTTCGAAATCAGAGGGAATGGTGCCGCCGGTTCTGCCAAAGAAATATACCGGCTTCTTGCCATTGACTGCAAGCTTGACATCTTCGACCATCTGACCGCATGACATTTCGACAACCAGGAAATTGTTGGTAGTCTGCTGAAGTCTTTCGAAAACCTGTGAGGGGAAGGGCCAGAGCACTTTCGGGCGAACAAGGCCGGCCTTGATACCGCGCTTGCGACACTTTTCGACAACGGTCTTGAGAATGCGCGAAATGATGCCGTAGCCAACGAGAATGATCTCGGCGTCATCGCAGAGATGCTCTTCAACGGCGAAATCTTTGTATTCGCCCTTGCTGAACAGGTCTGTCATTACCTGATATTTCTGGTAGAGGTGCCAGTTGTGTTCTTCGAGTTCATCGACATCGAGGAAAATCGAAGTGCAAAGGTTTCTTTCTGATTTGTCCTTGCCGTTATAGCCGAGCGCCCATTTCTTGGAATTGACATCGTAATCTACTGGGTCTGGCAGGGTTACCGGTTCCATCATCTGGCCAAGAACGCCGTCAGAGAGCAGCAAAACCGGGTTTCTGAAACGGTCAGCAAATTCAAAGCCGGCAACGGTCATATCGGCCATTTCCTGAACTGAGTTGGGGGCGAGTACGAGGGTGCGATAATCGCCATGGCCACCACCTCGGGTTGCCTGCCAGTAATCTGACTGGGCCGGCGCAATATTGCCGAGACCGGGACCGCCACGCACGACATTAACCAGCAGACAGGGGATTTCGGCGCCGGCAATATAAGAGATGCCTTCCTGTTTGAGGCTGACGCCCGGGCTCGAGCTTGAGGTCATAACTCTGGCACCGGCGCTGCCTGCGCCATAAACCATATTTATTGCAGCGACTTCGCTTTCAGCCTGCACAAAAACGCCTTCGACTTCAGGCAGGCGCTTTGACAGATAGGCCGGCAGTTCAGACTGCGGAGTAATCGGATAACCGAAATAGTATCTGCAACCGGCACGCACAGCTGCTTCGCCGATAGCTTCATTCCCTTTCATCAGTACCTTTTCAGCCATTGCTCAACTCCTTATTTTTCTTCTTTAAAAATTTCGATTGCGACATCGGGGCAGCTTCTGGCGCAGATGGCACAGCTGGTGCACTTGGCTTCATCTGTGATGGCAGCAGGATGCACGCCCTTGGCCGTAAGATGATCGGCAAAAGCAAGAATCTTGAGAGGGCAGCGCGAAATGCAGATTCCGCAGCCCTTGCAGAGATTTTCATTGATAACCCATTTTGACATTTTGTCTTCCCTCCGGAATATGGTCAATGCGCGCTGTTCGCGCAGTCATAACCTTTTTTGAGTGCTGCCAGATTGATTTCGAGCAAATCTTTCTTTTTGGCGGGCACCAGACTCGGAAATGCCTTGAGAAAGGCGTCGAAATTCATCATATCACTGAACCGGGCATAAGCGCCAGCCATAACTACATTTGCCGTTTTATCGCTGCCGGCCTCTGCGGCAAGCTCATTGGCAGGAATGGCGCAAACTTTGATATCAGAACGAAATTCTTTCTGATCGATCAATGATGAGTTGTAGATCAGGGTGCCGCCCGGTCTGATCTTATCGATGAACTTGGCAACCGACGGAATATTCATCGCAATCAGGGTATCGGGTTCAGTCACTATCGGCGAAGCGATCTCGTGTTTAGAAATGACCACCGAGCAGTTAGCAGTGCCGCCGCGCATTTCGGGCCCGTAAGCCGGAATCCACGAGACGTTCTGCCCTGTCATCATGCCAGTTTCAGCCAGAACTTTTCCTAAAAAAAGTATGCCCTGGCCACCAAAGCCGGCCATGATGATCTCTTCCGTTTCCTTTCCCATGTCTTTACCATCTCCTTGCAGATAGGCCGAAATTCAGCAGGAAAGCCGCATCGACCTGTTTTACATATAGATACAACTTAACGGTAAATTTTTCAATTATAAAGCTGCAA
>JAKQKW010000457.1 GCA_029560455.1 Candidatus Rifleibacteriota bacterium | reverse complement strand
CAATTCGAACCTGCCAGCCTCGAACTGGTATATGAATTGACCCGGGGGCAGCCATGGCTGGTCAATGCCCTTCTGCAGAAATGCGCCTGGGAAATCGTGCCGGAAGAAACCCGCGCAACGGTCACCGTAGAACATATCAGGCAGGCAAAAGAGCTGCTGATCAGGGAAAGGGCCGTACATCTCGACAGTCTGGCCGAGCGCCTCAGAGACCCGAAAGTCAGGCGTGTCGTCGAGGCAATTCTCATTGGCAAAAGCGACCCCGCAATCGGAAGGGCTGACCGCGATGTCGAACTATGCATGGATCTCGGCCTGGTAACCTTCGAAAATGGCCTGAGAATTGCCAACCCGATCTACCAGGAAATTATTCCGCGAGTTCTGACTCAGAACGCACAGGATAATGTGCCTGCACCCGAATGGCGCTGGCAGAAAGACGACGGTTCACTCGACTACGCGGCTCTGTTTACCGAGTTTCAGGCTTTCTGGCGCCGCAACAGCGATGCCTGGGAAAGCAAAATGGAATACGTCGAGGCGTTTCCGCATCTGCTGGTCATGGCGTTTCTGCAGCGGGTCATCAACGGCGGCGGCCGCATCGAACGGGAATACGCCGCCGGCCGCGGCCGGGTCGACCTCGCCGTCGAATGGCGCGGCGTCTGGGCCGTCATCGAGATCAAGCTGGTTCACCCGCAGGACAGCCTCGAAACCACGATCGAAGAAGGCCTGAAGCAGACCGCCCGCTACCGCGACACGGTCGGCGCAAAAGAAGCCTGGCTGATCGTCTTCGACCGCCGCGAGAAAAGCCGCAGCCTGCCCTGGGAACAACGCCTGAGCACGCGAAGCCTCAACCAGATCAACGTCGTAACCTGCTAGCCCTTCGACGGGCTCAGGGGTTGGCTATTTCATGCAGCATTTTTTAAATTTTTTGCCGCTGCCGCAGGGACAGGGGTCGTTTCTTCCTGATTCTGGGCCGGTGTTTCTTACCGGCATGTCGTAAACAAACGAATCTGACGTTTCTGAAAAAAGCCCTTCCTCATACTCATGAAGCCTTGAAGCAACCGCCTGCCGCAGGTATTCGGGGTTTGTAGCCCGGTAATAGTTTCCGACATGCATGTATTTGAAGGCCTGTTGAAAATATTCGTGAGCCTTCTCGTGGTTGCCCTTGTCAGATTCATAATCGCCGAGGCTCATATAAGATTCGACCGACATCGTGTCGAGCCTGAGAGCCTGCTTATACTGAAAAACCGCTTCGAGCTCTTTCCCTGCATGCATAAGAACATTGCCGAAACCAACTCTCAAAGCCGGATCATCAGGAGAATTTCTTACATCATTTTCATAACATTCGCGAATCTCGTCCACCGACAGGCGTCGCCCATCCATCATGCCAACGTTGCCAACTTTGACGGGAAATTTTTCGGGGTCAATACCTGCCCCATCTTTTCCGCTATACATAAGGGAAAGGGAGGCCATGATGGTGAGTTTTCCCGCTGTGGTCAGATCATACTGATTGATCGCCTGGCAGTTTTTGCAGACAATTTTGTCTCTGATGCGCGGGCTGTCAGTATCGAGCAGAACCCCTTCGACCTCGTAGGAATAAACTTTTTCACAGCTACGGCATTTCAGCTCGACCTTCAGCGGTCTATCGGGCATCGAAAGCGGGTTGCCCGATGCAAAAGAAGCTTCGAGCTCTTTGAATTCGCGCTTCTTTCTATGCAGCCGTTCTTCTATTTCGTCGAGAATCACGTCTTCATGTCCGTGTATTTTGCACAGAAGGTAATATGCCCGTTCCTCGCCGATCTCTTCAGGCACGAGTTCCTGGCGGAGAGGTGCAATGAACTGTCTGGCGGCAATGCATTCGATGGCCTCGACGAACGTTCGCTTGTCGCAGCGCCAGAATTCATGCCAGTGGTGAAGAAAAAGATCGACGGTCTCTTCGCATGGAATATCCTGTAGAACCAGAAGAAAATGGGTTTTCTGAATATCACTGAACCCGGAAAAACCAGAAATGACATATTCGACAAAATCAGTGCCCATCTGCACAAGCAAAGCGGTGCATGCTTCGTAAACACTGTCACTGCATTCAAAATCGAACAGTTTGCAGATTGCCGGGATTGCCTCGACGCATTTTATTTTGCCGAGAAGCTTTATGGCTCGGGCAGTGCCGAACGAGGCCGGGCATTTTTTTATCTGCCCGAGCGCCTTTTTTGCGATCACCGGCGGCGCAGTTCGTGAAATGAGGATGTCGCTGATCTGAGCGTCGATTTCGCTGTCATCGCGGTGCTCAAACAAAATCGCAAACAAAAAGTCTGCGTCGGCCAACTCGAAATTCAATCCGGCGAGACTGTTCTCTTCAACGAGTCTGGAATAAAGAACAATCGCAGCGACAGCAAGGAGCTTGTGTGATTTTTCGGGACCCCATTCAACATAGTCCCTGAAGCCAGCGAGAGCTATAAGGCAGTTTCCGGCGATTGAAGCCTGGTGGTCGAAGGCTTTATCTTTTTCGGCGGCAAGATTTATAAATCTGCTATCTGCATCATCTGAGAGCCATCGGATCGCCGAAGCATAAAGCTTTTTGCCGAAGAACTGCACAAAGGTTTCTGCAGCATGCGATGCATTTTGTGCCTTCAGGCATTTGACTGCCTTGTCAATCAAGCCGGGTTTTCTTTTTTCGAGATCTTTCTGCAATTCTTCGAAAGGATACGGAAAACCGCAGCGACTGACAATGGCATGCAAAACCGTTGCAGAATGGGGCTTGAAAAACCTGGCATAAAACCCGAGCGCGGCTTTTAAACCTTTATTGTGCCGCAAAAGCGATTCAAGCAAAGTTCCAAGAATGTATTCATCGGCCTCAACGCCAGTTTCAGACAAAACCGTCTCAAGCATTTCCCGTGCCTCTGTGGCACCGGTCTGACCGAGGCCAATCAGGCTGTGAAGGGTCTCGATGCTTGAAAAACCGGGCTTCTGCCTTCTTTCGGCAAAAAGGGGAATCCAGCTCAGTTCATTATTCCTGGACAGATAATCGGCTATCATTCCGGCAATATAACCCGTCTGGTTTTTATAGAGTTCGGCAAGCGGGGAAACGTATTCCGGATCAGGAAAATCCAGCAGATATTGCAGAGCCACCAAAAGAACGTCTTCGTCGTTGTCTTTAAGCAGCGGCCCGATAATTGCCACGCCGTCACGTCCATGGATAAATCTGGCTCTTTCGCAGGCCCACCTTCTCACTTCGGGGTTCCGGTGTTTCGCCAGACCGAGGAGGCTGCTCATTTCAATTATTTTTATGTTCATTAAAATTTCTCCATGATTTTTTGCCTGCAG
>JAKQKW010000456.1 GCA_029560455.1 Candidatus Rifleibacteriota bacterium | reverse complement strand
TCCCGGCTTCTATTTATGGGACTGATATTTTTTCAGCTGTGCCTTACTTCTGCGGCGACAGCAAGAGCAGGCGGAGGCTCTTTTTATCATAGCCAGCAGGCCGAATCGCAAGATTATCAAAGCGCTCCGACAAACCAGGTTTATGAAGAAAAAACAACCACAGAGCCATTACCGGAAGAAGCTGCAGCAAGCAACAGAGAAACGGCTGCACAGCTTTTTAAGGAACAGCGGGTCACAGAATCCGATCGCCGCGAGTTTCGCTGGTTCGGAATTCTTGGCTGTGCCTTCCTTCTATTATCTTCTGCGGGTCTGACCGTCTGGCAAACAATATACAATGATCGCAACTCCAGTAACTTTTTTGCAGACCGGCTTATACCGCTTCTTTCTATAAATGCCGGCATTCTTCTGATGGCCGGGTTTACCTTGAAAGGCTTTTTTCTGCCCTACTGGCCTATTTTTCTCAGCGCCACTCTCACTGCTTTACTGCTCATTTACGACGGACTGCAAACCTTGAAAAACAGGCAGTCGAATTCAGTTCGAACAGAAAACAGGGGCAGCGACAGTAAATTTGACTGATTCCTCTTTTAGCGCCAAAATTTGCTGAATGATCAGAAACGTCTGCTTCATCCGGCGAAAATAACAGATGTCGCTTCGTTGGCATGCCTAAGCATTACAAAAAACAATTTGGCTTTGCTATTATTTTTGGTAGAATCAATTTCAGCAGACTTGATTCAAATCGATCGGTGAAGTATGGCTATTGAGAGGGCTCTTAATCAGGAAGGCATCACGCCCCGTGGCGAGGCTGTTCCGTTTTTCGATTTTATTGACGAAACTGGTGCTGAAGCCGGGCAGCAGTTAGCCAGATACCGTGATTTCTACACCCGCTGCTTCTTCCAGGAAATGGCAGTCGTTGGCATCGTTTTGTCAGTTTTCGCTCTGGCCTATCTTGTTTGCTACCTGACCGGCCTTGAATATGGCAGTTTTCTGCACGGCAGGATTCTTTACGCGATTTTCGTTATGTTCAATGTTTATGCCGCCGGCCAGTGTTTTTACAGCTGGGCAGTTCTAAGAAACAAAAGCGTGGCCCGGGATCACATGTTTTTCTGGGCGGCGGCCTTTACCGGCGCGGCGATCGGCAATTCGATAGATTTTGCCATCTGGGCCGGCGAAATGGGACCATTCAAGCAGAACATGCTCACCAACCTGATATTTGTTTTCTCTCTGATTCTTTCTTTTCCGGGCATGTATTTTCTGGCCCAGGTCTGCCAGGTAAAAATAACCAGACAGCCGGTAATGTATTTTCTGCCGCTTGCCATAACTTTTGCGGTAATTCCGACCTACATGAACTACGAAATCATCAGAAGCATTCTTGATGCCGGTAATATTATGAATATCAGCCGGATTCCAAACATCAAGGAGTTTCTTTTCGGCATTTTTTACGCGCTGGTGGGCGGCTATCTCTCCTCTTTGAGCCTTTTTATCTGGCAAACCGGAAAAGGCCGGCTCGTTCATTCTGCCCGCCTGATCGCGGTTGGCACCGTAATTTTCAGCTTCGGCTGCGCCGTTTATGCTGGCCTGTTCCCTTCGATTCCTCTGCTCGACATCCCCGGAAATCCGGTGCATGTTCCGATT
>JAKQKW010000275.1 GCA_029560455.1 Candidatus Rifleibacteriota bacterium | reverse complement strand
AAGGTGGTAATGCCGGCGAGAATCTCGGTTCTGACGTCGGTTTCGTTGGCCTTCAGGCTAAAAAATCTCTCAAGCATCATTTTACCTCTTTTTTTTCAGCGGCCAGTTTGATCTGCGTACCGCTGAGCATGTTTTGCACGGGTTCGTCTACGGATTTTATATGAATATCCTGCTGCGGGAAAGGAATTTCGATACCGTTTTCGCGAAACAGTCTTTCAATTTCATAGTTGATCTGATTCATGGTTTTAAGCCTGATATCTATATCTGCAACCCAGACACGCAGTTCGAAATCGAGTGAACTGCTGGCAAAGTTCATAAAATAGACCGCCGGCTCAGGAAACTTCATGACAAAAGGGTTTTCCTGGGCGATTCCGAGAAGAATACGGGTAACCTTCTGAACATCGGAGCCGTAAGCGACACCAATTTTTATGATAAGGCGTGTCTGGCGGTCGGAGAGGGTCCAGTTGGTGACGGTCGATGAAACGAGATCGCTGTTGGGCACGATCATTTCTGATCGGTCGAATGTTTCAACGACGGTGGCCCGCAAACCAAGATTTTTTATGGTTCCCCAGTCACCCCTTATCTGAACAATGTCGCCAACTTTGATCGATCGCTCAAAGAGCAGAATCAGACCGCTGGCAAAATTATTGACGATATTCTGCAGACCGAAACCGATACCTATGCCGAGAGCCCCGACGACTACGGTCAGGTTCTGCAGCTCTATACCTATGGCAGAAAGGCCAAATACAGCGCCGACAATGACGAATGCATAATTGATCAGGCGGTTGATAGAAATACCGACACCCTTTTCAACCTTGCGGCGCGGGTATACTTCTTCGTCAAGAACGGTCTGAACCAGCCATGAAACGGCAAGAGACGCATAAACGAGAATCACAGCCCAGACGAGCATGCCAAGCGAGACCCGATAACCCTGCAGTGAAATGCCAAACGCGAGAATTCTCTCGACCGACAGCAGGGTGCTGTCAAAAAAGCCCCAGACAGAGATCATTGACGCAAAAGCCACGAATACGACAACTGTATCTGCAATCATGGTGGCACGCTTGATGAAAAGACGATAATGCCGGTTGATAAGCTCATAGCGTCTGACAAAACCGTTGTCAAAAATAAAGTCGATAACGCCACGCAGTATCAGATCGATCATCCAGGCAATTACACCGAGAAAAACGGTTTTGATGGTCACATCGAGAAGATGATTGGAAAAGGCCACATAGCCGGCAACCTGAGACAGAAAAACAAGTGCAAGCGATGCACCGCCGAGCTTGACGCCTATGATGAAAGTCAACGACCGCCCCTCTGCCTCATTAACCCTGGCCCGCCACGAGCACAGCAGGGCACCGGCAAACCCGACAAGTGCTATAAAAAGACGCAGGGCAGGAGCCGGCAGGGCAATGAAGGTGAAAAATTGAATGGCCAGATAAAGAGTGACAATTATGTAGAGAAGGCGACGGCGCCAGGGCAGATCGATCACGCCACCGACCACCCGAGACGCAGTTACGGTAAGAACACCTGCATAAAAGAGCTTGAGCAGCTTCGGCACTGTGTCAAAGAGTGGCAAAGGCAGAAGAATGCCAAGAAATATGGCTGCGGACCAGTAACGGTTGATAATAAAACCAAGCTTGAACGCTTCAAGGTTGCGATTTTTCCAGGTGCGCAGTAAATAGAGAAAGCCACCAATCAGAATCAGCTGCAGAAAGAAGATCCAGCCCGAAGTCTGAAAAAATCTGCGATCAGGAATCTCAAAGCTGGCGATGCCAATCCAGAAGTCTTCCCACAGGGTGCGATCGAACTGCAGAATAAAGGTCGGCGTAAACATGGCCGGCCGCGACTTTCTGAAAAGATCTTTACGCATCTCGGCCATAAGCTTGTCGATATCTTCAAGCTGCTGCTGCGACTGGCGCTGCAGTTCGACAACTTTCTGCTGAAATGCTACCAGAGGACCTTCGAGTCCTTCAAGACTTTTGCGGGCAGTATCTGTAACCACCAGCGCTTCTTTGAAGACATTGCGCAGCGAGTCACTGAAATTTGCTTCTTTTGCGCTCTGCTGATTCTGCCAACTGGTTTCTTTTGCTGCCCAGGTTTGTTTAATCCCCTCGATTTTAACCAGCTTTTCAGCAATATATCTGGCATGGCGACTTACCGCATCGATCAATGCCCTGGTTTCGCTTCGCAAAGAAGACACATTTTCGAAGCCATAAGTTCCGGATTCGACGATTTCACGAAGTGAGTCACGGTTGGTCTGCAGGCGTTTCTGATGCAACTGGTGTTCAGACTGAAGCTTCTCGATGTCAATAACAGCTGCAACAGTTTCTGCAAGCTTTCCGGCTTCATCTTTGAGAGCCTCGGCCTTAGGCAGAATTTCGGCCATTGAATCAGAAACGTCTTCCTGAATAGTTGTCGACGCCTGCATCGACGGAATCGGCAGCGGTAGCGGGCCAATGAACTGACTTAAATCTATGGTCTGAGAAAATGCCGGTAATGAAAGGCAGAAAAAAAGAATTATGGCAGTTTTTCGGAAATTACAAAGCTTTTTAGGGAAATTAAGGGGGTTAAATGACATTTTCACTCTCCTGCCATCATCTTATCAACTTTTTCTTGCACTTTGCAAGCACGGCAGATTTATAAACGCCCCATAAACCGTAAAATACCTTCGAGAATTGTCCAGGGATGCGGCGGGCAGCCGGGCACAAAAAGATCGACGGGCACAATCCCGGCGGCACCATCGTTGACTTCGCTGTTGCCTTTGAACAGACCGCCAGAAACAGCGCAGGCACCAACGGCAATCACAATCGACGGCGAAGGAAGCGCTTCGTAGGTCTTCTGCAGGGCAAGCTTCATGTTCTGGCTCACCGGGCCGGTTATGAGCAGGCCATCAGCATGTCTGGGTGAAGCCACGAACTGAATGCCGAAACGTGCGAGGTCGAAATTAGGAGTTCCGAGAACGTTGGTGTCGGCTTCGCAGGCATTACAGCCACCGGCACTTACCTGGCGCAGTTTGAGTGATCTGCCGAACAGGCGGCGCAGTTCATTGCCCATGGCCTCTGCCTGTCTGAATTTATCATCGGTTACGACAAGGGCCTCTTTTGAATTTGCGGCCATCGAGAATTCCTGAGTGAAGCTGATGAGTTTTTCGGCGCAGGCTTCTTCGCAGGCGCGGCAGAAGATACAGCGGCCAAGATCGATCACCGGGCGATTGCCGGCACCACGCGACAGGGCGCCGGTCGGGCATATACCGACGCAGGCAGCACAGTCGCCTTTGCAGCTGCCCGGCATAATTTTCGGCCGACCGACATAGCGGGGCGCCATGGGCGGCTGCTTTTCGGGGAACGGGAAAGTGCGATAACCCTGGTGTAATCTGGCTTTAAGAATTTGAAACATATTTCACCTCACAGGTCATGGCCGCAGTAAGAGAGGTTGAAACTCTTATTGCAGAGCGGAAAGTCTGAGATTTCCTGGTTTCTCAATGCCAGAGCCAGGCCGAACCAGTTATGAAATGAGGGATCAACGATTTTGTAGCTCTTAAGATTGCCTTTGCTGTCGGTAATAGCAGCATGGCAGATTTCGCCACGCCAGCCTTCGGTAAGACTTACCGCCAGCGAATCTGGCGACAGATCAGCATTTTTTGTGCTAAAACCGGCTTTTTCAATTGTCAGTTCTTCAAACATGGCTCTGATCATGCGCAGTGAATCCTGAATTTCGAGCCAACGCACTGTAGCACGGCCGTTAACATCACCCTGGCGGCCAAGTGCCAGTTCAGGCTTGATTCTGCTGTAGGCGGCAAAGGCGTGTGAAAGTCTGGTATCGACAGCGACAGCGCAGGCACGGGCAGCGGGGCCGACCAGCCCGGCGGCGATCGCGTCTTCCCGACTGACGAGGCCGGTTTCTTCAAATCGCGAGACGACCGAAGGGGTATCCCAGATGAGGTTGATGGCTGAGCGCAGGTCAGCCTCGATAAGCACCAGTTTATCGAGAATTGCCCTTTTCAGCTCTGCATCGATCTCGTGGCCGACGCCGCCGGTTCTGATCAGGCCGCGCCCAAAGCGGTTGCCGCAGATCAGGCCGGTGGTATTGAGAATATCGCCTCTGATACGGCCGCAATAGGCCGCCGTCGGCAGAAAGCCAACATCACCGGCAAGAGCCCCAAGGTCGCCGGTGTGATTGGCCATGCGTTCCAGTTCAAGAGCAACACTGCGAATAATCGCCGCATTTGACGAAATTTTGAGCCCGGCGAGGGCTTCGAAATTCATGGCATAGGCAGTGGCATGACCGATACTGGTATCACCGGCCACTGCTTCCATGAGCCTGATGATCTTCTGAGGCTGCGAGACGGGAATCGCCCGTTCGATGCCGCGGTGCTGGTAGCCGAGTTCTATTTCGAGATGAAAAACCTTTTCACCGTGACATTGAAAGCGAAAATGGCCGGGTTCGATAATACCGGCATGCACCGGTCCGACACCGACTTCGTGCACTTCTTCGCCTTTAACTTCGAAGTAACTGGTGGCACCGGGGATGATCTCGACGTTCTGCCCGGCTTTGGGCTGAAAGCGGATCGGCTTCATCCAGGGGTGGCCTATCATTTCGACGCCGTGGATTTCGGCGATTTCTCTTTCGAACCAGTGGGCCTGAGACAGGATCGGAGTCAGGGCATTGAATTTGCGGCCGCAGCCGCAGGAAAAAACTTCGAGTTCGCTGGTGCGGTCGTGTGAAACAATCGCAAAAAGCTTTGCCTGGGAGTCACCAGGAACCAGGAAAAGCGCTGACAGGCGGGCACCTTTTTGAATCTGCACGGCCAGGTGCTGGCGAAAGCCTTCAGGTTCAATTACCGGTACATTTTCGAGTTTTGCAGAACTGCCATTTTTCAGCAACAGAGTATTTTTCACAGTATTGCACCTCCAAGCAGCAGGGCTCCGCCATTTATGGCCTGTCTGACGTATTCAGGCAGGTAGAAGCCAAGAACCAGAGCCAGAGACAAAAATACGATCGGAGTCAGAAGCTGCAGCAGATCCTCATCTATCACAGAACCGGAGCCCACTGCTGCAGTCTCATGCTTGTGATGTTTCTCGTGCTTCTGGTCATGGTCTTTGGCGACCGGGGCATGATGATGGTGCTCGTCGGCGTGATCATCGGGGCGGCGACCCAGAGTCATCTGCATGACAATCGTCAGCATGCCGATAAAAACGATCAGAAGAAAGAGAAGATAGAGGCCCGCTGTTGTCCAGCTGCGGGTCTGCAAAGCAGCTTTGAGAATCGAAAATTCGCTGATGAAGGTTCCGAATGGCGGGGTGCCGGTGATCGCCAAGAAGCCTGTAAGCCAGAGCATGCCGGTAAATGGCATTGATTTAAGCAGGCCAGAGACTTCTTCGACTTTTTTGGTATTGAAAGCCGAAAGAATGTTACCGGCAAGCAGAAACATCGGGGCTTTGATCAATGAATGGCAGATTGCGTGCAGAAGGGCGCCGGCAATGGCAGAGCCGCCAAGGCCGATACCGGTGGCAAGAATGCCCATGTGTTCAACGCTCGAATAGGCGAGCATTCTTTTGTAGTCAGGCTGGTGCATGATAAAAATACCAGAGAAACCCATCGAAACGAGACCGGCAATAATCAGCAGTTCTGAAGCAAAAGCGGCGGTTGCCGGAATTGCAGCACAAACCTGATAAATCCTGAGAATACCGAGAAAAGCGCAATTAAGCAGGGCGCCGGAAAGCATCGCTGAAACCGGCGACGGGGCTTCGCTGTGCGCGTCGGGCAGCCAGGTATGCATTGGCGCCAGGCCCATCTTGGTTCCGTAACCAACCAGAAAGAAGATGAAAGCAACCTTCAGCCAGCCAAGCTTGAGATAACCGGCGAACAACACCAGACCGGCAGGAGTGAAGACCTGCACATGCTGGGTCGTTGTTTTGGCCAGAAAGAAAACACCCATCAGCGCGAGCGCAATGCCAACCGAACAGATGATCATGTATTTCCAGGCGGCTTCAAGAGAGCGGCGACTGCGGTGATAGTAAATCAACGGCGTGCTGGCAAGGGTTGTGGCTTCGATGCCGATCCACTGTAACCCAAAGTGCATGCTGAGAATCGCCAGGCTCATTGCTGCAAGAAACAGCTGCATACAGGCGACAAAAATCGCGTTGCGGTTGCGCAAAAACTGCCAGCCGGCAAGATCGGCGCCATCTGCATGCGGATGTTTGTCGAGATAAATCATAGAATAAACAGCTGACCCGGTAAACAGCAGGCTGGTAAGGGTAAGAAAAATTCGGGTAAGATGGTCGATACCGAGCCAGATACCGTCAAGTTCGCCAGCAGAACCGTTGCAGAGCTGCAAAGACATGTAGAGATGCAGAAAGGCAACGACAACCAGCAGATTCTTGCGAAGCCTTTCCGAGTCGATGAACAGGGAGCACAAGCCGGTAATGGCCGGCAGAACGATCAGAGCCCAGGCGGTATTCATTCGGCGACCTCCTCGTCGGGCGAAACGGCAATTTCGAGGTCGGACAGTTCATTGAAACGGTCGGCATCGAGGTGGTCGAATTCGCGGTCAATATGAAACAGCATGATACCCATCAGGAAAATGCCAACGAAGACGTCAAGCAGAATGCCAAGCTCAACCATCACCGAGAATTCACTGCCAAGACTCAGGCCAGCAGTAAAAACCCCGTTTTCGAGCACAAGAAAGCCCAGGGTCTGGGTAAGCGCCTTGCGCCGGGTAATCAGCAGCAGCAGACCAGAAAAAACCAGATAAAATCCGGCAATCAAGGTAACCGGCGAAGGCACTGGCTCGGTGGCCTGGAGCTTATCGACGATCCAGCCTGACACGGCAAGCAGAAAAAGCCCGAGAAGCATCGAAGCGCCAAAGCTTATAAAAGGCTCAATCTCGCGGCGGGTGCCTGAATCGACCATCGCCTTATTCAGAAGCCAGGGCAGCAGAATGCTTTTCAGTGCGATGCTGGCCAGCGACAGAAAAATGAGGGCCAGCGACAGGTGACCGTCACCGGCGGCAGCCAGTGGCAGAATGCCCAGCAGCAGACCCTGAAAAGCGACCATTCTGATCGACATCAGCAATCGGCTCGAACCGAGCAGAAAAATACATGACAAGGCAAGTAGTGTGGCTATACTGTTCATGGTTTTCAGTTTCCTGCAATTTTCAGAATCAGGGCGATTATGGCCAGGGCACCAGAACCGACAATGAATTTGGGAATATGAATAAGCCTGAGGCGGGCAATCGTCGACTCGACGCAGCCGATGATAACCGCTACCATAAACATTCCGAACAAGAATACCGGAATGTGAAAATATGACGGAACTGCCCCGGCGGTTATTGTAAGACCAACCAGAAGACTCGAAAACAACCAGAGTTTGAGGGCAGAAGCATATTCGATCATTCCGAGGTCTTTGCTGCTGTAATCAAGGATCATGACTTCATGGATCATGGTCAGCTCAAGGTGCGTATTCGGGTCATCTACCGGAATTCTCGCATTTTCGGTCAGCAGAACGATCATCCAGCTCACCGCAATCAGCAGCATTATTGCCGGGTTCTGCCGCCAGAGCTCAACCGAAAGCCCGCTGAAAATTCCGGAAAGGCTCATATCGCCGGTTTCATTGATCAATACCAGCAGACCGCAGAAAAAGGCTGGTTCAGCCAGAGCACTGTAGAGAACTTCACGGCTGGCACCCATTCCCTCAAAGGCTGAACCACGGTCCATAGCCGCAATAACCATAAAAAAGCGGCCGATTCCGAACAGATAGGCCATCAGAATCACGTCACCCGCGAAGCGGCAGCAGGCTTCTCTGAAGAAGGATGGTATCAGCAGCGCCGCGCCAAGTGTCGAAAAGAAAATCACGACAGGCGCGAGGCGCGTGACCAGGGTTGAGGTCTGACTATAGGTTGCGGATTTCCTCATCAGCTTGGCAACATCATAATAAAGCTGCATTACCGGCGGCCCCATTTTGCCGCCGAAGAAAGCTTTCACCTTGTTGATAATTCCTGGCAGAATCGGAGCAAGCAGAAGCGTGAAAATAAAAAATCCGACAGAATGAATGCTGATCATGCGGCCACCACCTTCCAGATCAGGAGTATAAGAAGAACAACCGCCAGATAACAGATATAAAGATGCAAACGCCCGTGCTGAAGAGCCCGCAACGGCACCATTGCCCGATCGATCAAGCCAAACAGAGGCATATACAGATATCGCAGCAGAGAGTCAGGGGCGTCGGTTCTGAAGCTTGCATGTTCCGGAAAAAAGCCGGCAACCTTTTCGCCATGACGATACGGCCTGACAATGCTCGAAAAAACTTCGCTTACAGGTTGTGAAAAGGAAGAAGAGGTATATTGAATGCGCGAATCAGGCGCAGCAAAGCCGCAATCCCAGGTGCAGCGGCTGTCGACATCGCCATTACTGAAAAACCGGCTGCGTATCTGCCAGAAAAGCATAACAAAAAGACTGAGAAAGAATGTCACAGCCGCAGTGATGGTTACCGGCTGAATATTGAGCAGGGCGCTTTCGTCGGTGAACGCTGTACCAGAAGCGGAGGCAATCATTGATGCAACGCGTGTTACCGGGATAAGAATGAACGGTGAAAGCAGCGAAAGCAGAAAAATGGCAAGCACAAGAATGGCCATTGGCAATCTGGCAAGCCAGCCGGACTCTCTCGGTTCAACTTTTTTATCGCTGCGTGAAGCGCCGAGAAACACCAGGCCGAAAGTTCGCGAAAATGTTGCCATCGCGAGTCCGCCGATCAAACCAAGTCCGGCAAGCAGAACGCCGGCTAGCAGCAGAGCTGGCGAGGTTCCCAGGCGGGCCGCCTGCAGACCGGCAAGAAAAATCATGAATTCACTGATAAAGCTGTTAAAAGGAGGAAGGCCTGAGATTGCCGCGGCGCCAATTCCGAAAAACAGGGCGGTATATGGCATAGTTTTCGCGAGCCCACCCATCGCTTCGAGCTTTCTGGTACCGGTGCCGAAGTAGACAGCGCCAGAACCGAGAAAAAGCAGACCCTTGCAGGCGGCATGATTGAGAACGTGCAGCAGAGAACCGGCCAGCGCAGCAAAAGCCAGCGATGGCACTTTCCACACACCCGCCAACACAGCACAGCCAAGACCCATCATTATGATGCCGGCGTTTTCCATGCTGCTGTAGGCAATCACCTTTTTGAGGTCGTGCTGCGCCAGAGCGGTTATTAGGGCGAAAACACCGGTCAGCAGACCCCCAAAGGCAAGAGCCCAGCCCCAGGAAGCAGAATGGACCGGTAGAAACATGAGAACTCTTACCAGACCATAGAAACCCATTTTGCTCATGGCGCCAGAGAGCACGGCAGAAACATGGGCGTCGGCAAACGCGTATAAATCAGGCATCCAGACATGCAGGGGCAACAGACCAACTTTGACGCCGAATCCGAACAGAGCGAGAAAGAAAACCATCGACGCGGTTTCGGCCGAAACGGAGGTTCTGATAAAACTGGCGAATTCAAAAGAACCGCAATTGGTGCTGAGAACAGCAAACATGATAAACAAGCCTGCTGTGCCGACATGGCTGGCCACGAGAAAGCTCCAGGCGGCATTTCTGGCTGAGGCGATTTCGTCTCTATGGATAATCAGGAAGAATGCAGCAACTGACATGATTTCCCAGGCCATGAGAAAAAGCACGGCATTGGCAGAAGCTGTCAGAAACAGCATTGAAGCCATCAGCAGGCAATAGAAAAACCAGTAACCGCCACATTCATGTTTATCGTGATGGCAGGTTGCAGCGGCGTATATGGCCGAAAGAGCGCCGAGAAAGATAACCGGCAAAGAAAAAAAGGCCGAAACTGCGTCAAGTCTGAGGGTAGCAGCGCCAAGGGGTAGGTTTAGAACTATGTCTGGGGTCTGGCCGCCGGACATAAGAATTTCTGCCGCCGGGATAAGGGCGAGAAGGCCTCCACCGATGCAGGAACCGGTGCCGATGGCAGCAGAAAGAGTCTTAAGCCTGCCCGTAAGCCATGCCAGCAGACCGCCGCATGTTATTACCAGAATTGCCGTTAAAAATTGCTGCATACTTTATTACCTCAGCCTGTGTTTCAGTTGCATGAGCTTATTTACGCCTGAAGGCACGCTTTTGCAAGTCTTTTGCTAATTTTTTCACTAAATTCTATTTTTTTATCTGGCCCGGTTGTACCGCATCTAACAAATTTAAAGTAAAAAAACCTTTTGCGAGTCTTGGAAATCTGAGTTTTTTCGGTTAAAATTATTTTGTATCAATTAACCCGTTCTGTCGAAACTGACATTTATTCTCTCAGTATTGATCAGCGAAAATCCCGTCAGGGTCGGCATAACAGAGCAAGTAAGAGTATTGCATTGCCTCTCGCAGGAAAGGTGATCGAGTAGTGATTAATAATATTGATTTCAGGCGATTTTGTTTCAGAACCGCTTTTTTAAGCTTTCTAATTCTGTTGATTCTGCTGCCGGCATTTGCCGGAGCGGCGGTACGTGTTGTCAGTGACATCACAGGCCGCGACAGCTCCCCCTGGGAGAGAATAGAACTTCTTGAAGACGACGCCCCGAATTTTGTCGCCGAGCCATTTCATGTCAAAAGCCGCCAGAGTCACAGTATCATTCAGAAAGCCTTCGGCACAAACAAGCCACATTCACGTAATGTTCTGCTGCACCTGGCCCCTCGCTGGAACCGAGCACGCCACAAAACACCAGTGCTCCTCGTTCACGGCGCCGGCGATAACGCCTGCAGAGGCTTCTGCCATCCCTATACATTTGATATCCCCGAGAGTGGCAATATTGACAAGCCGGGCATTATGCAGCATCTGGTTAAAAATGGCTTTTCAGTCTTCGCCCTGACCTTCTCGCATCCGCACGGCGACAATTTTCTTCAGGCACAGCAGGTCGCCAATGCTATCGCCAGAATAAAAGAACTGACTACAGCCCAGAAAGTAGATGTGATCTGCCACAGTAAAGGTGCGATGTCGGTACGCATCTACGCTTCTGACCTCGGCGCCGAGTATCCTCAATATTCCTGGCTGACCCCTTTCCGCAAGGATATTCGCAAAATCATCTTCGTTGCTTCGCCGCTGAAAGGTATCGATACCGCTTTCAGATATTACATGTATAACTTTACCGTAATGCAACAGAAACTTGCTGCGCCGCTCGGAGCCCGTTCAATGGTCTGGCAGGGCATGTATGTCGAAACTGAATCTCACAACCGCCTGTTCCCGGGGCAGTATCAGATGCTTCACAACTGGGTAAAGGATGGTATCGACTTCAATTATCAAAGCGTTACTGCAGACGCAAATGTTTCGCGAAATGCTCTTTATAAAGGCGGAATCAGCGGCCTCCTGGTATCAGAAGGTATAGACCGCGCTATACAGGAAGCCGGAAATGTGATAAGCTCACTCAACACAAAGGGAATTGATCCTTCGGTGACCTGCCACATCCTCGCCGGGACTAAACAGGAAATTGACACAGTCAAGTTCTTCTGGCTTGAGTTTCCGGTTGGCGAGTTTGCTGACAGTAGCGACGGGGTTCTGTTCCTGAAGAGCGCTGTTTACCAGGAAGGCCTGAAAGCCCGTGGCGCAAGGGTGGCAAGTGTTAAAACACTCAATACTCACCACGTCGGCCTGACCGTTCTGCCTGCCGCTCTTAATCACATTTCCGAGGTTTTGAGTGAAAGAAATTCTGATTAAAAAATACGACAATCGTCGTTTATACTGCGTCGAAGAAGCCCGTTATGTTTCACTGACCGAGATCCGCGATTTTCTGCAGCGCGGCGACAAGGTAAAAGTTGTCGAGAAAACTACCGGCAAAGACATCACCAAATATATCCTTATGCAGGTCATGCTTGAAGACCGGTATGAACTGGTTCCAACCTACTTCTACCAGATGATGCTGCAGTCACCGCCAGAAGCGATTGAGAATTTTTTCCAGCAGTTCTTCCCCTGGATGATGGGCATGTACAAGAACTACCAGGAAGGCAAATTTCAGATGCCGGGCATGAACATGCCTGGGATGCCAGGCATGCCCTCGATGCCATCGATGCCTTTTCAGAACCCCTGGGTGCAGATGCCAAACCCATTTCAGGGTATGAACCCGTTTATGCAGACGAATGCATCAACAGCGCAGCCGCAGCAACCCCAGAGCTCCTCAAATGAAGCCCCTGCAAAAAAAGCTGAAGGCAACGCAGCAAAAAGAGACGAAGACAAGATGGCCGAAATTCTCAAACGCCTACGGGAGCTTGAGGAAAAGCTGCACTCTGACTGACCATTGTTTCCTGTGAAACATTAAACAAGCTGTTGTACAATTAAGGCCCACGAACAGGAGGCCTTGTAATATTTTTTTACAGAAATAGCCATAATCTGATATTATGGGGATATGAGATATAAAAAATCGGGGTTTTGCTGCTTTTTTTCTGGTCATTCTGGCAATAATTCCGTCTACGGCCAAAGA